>NZ_WKCD01000188.1:0-11053 GCF_021606625.1 Pseudomonas sp. PA-4-8C | reverse complement strand
GCTGGGTACGCTGTTTGTGCTGGCGGCCAACACCTTGCTGCGGCCGATCGTCAATAACATCAACCGCCAACCCTTGGACGTGGTGTCGGCAGAGGTTACCAATATCCTTTACGTGATTGCGCGACGCAGTCAGCAACAGGCCGTGATGGTGTTGCTGGAAGCCGAGTTGGCACGCTGCAACTACCCAGCCAGTGATGTCGATGTGCGGCCGTTCGGCAGCGACGAAGTGGAAATCGAGGCCATCCTGGCCGCCACGTCGGTGGATGGTGATGAGCTGGATGCACTGGTAGCGCGCCTCTCAACTTCAACCCTGGTGGTACAGGCTTTCTGGAGCCCGAGTACTACCGACTGACCCTGATGAGTTAGCCAGGATTGGCTAAGCTTGATTGTGGAAAAATCCTACATCTAGTCCGGATTATCCCTTCAGTTGAAACATCATTGCGTTGCTAAGGTTGGGCACTTGCGGCTGTTGGGTCATTGAGGTCCGGCGTCCGTGATTATGCTGAGTTAATTGAAGGGGCCAGACACGGCTTGGTTACCGTACTGATAAGGCAGCGCCGCTCGTCGGAACTGTCATTTCTCACAGGTACCCAGATCCGGTGTGATGTGTAAGGGTATTTTGTCCACATAGGGAAGTTTTATGAGCAAAGCATTAATTGTGGATGACCATCCGTTTATCCGGGCGACGGTCAAACACCTCTTGCAGTTGGAGGGTTTTGTTGAAATTTTTCAGGCAGGGGATGGCGCAGATGCCATGCAATTGGCGAGGGAGCAACGTCCCGAGCTGATCATCCTCGACCTGGCGATGCCTAAATTAGGCGGGTTGGAGGTCATCAGCCGGATCAAGGCGTTGGGCTTGCCGTGCAAGATTCTGGTGCTGACGTCCTACCTGGCAGTGTTCTTTTCCACCCGCTGCATGCGCGCCGGCGCCATGGGGTTCGTCGCCAAGACCGGCGAACTGGATGAGCTGCAAAAGGCTATCAAGGCGATCATGTCGGGCTACAGCTGCTTCCCCAGTTTGCCGACCAGTTCGGTGCGGCGCGACGATTTGCAAGAAACAGAACGGCAGATGATCGAATGTTTGTCTGACCGCGAACTCACCGTACTGCAAATGCTCGCCCTAGGGTTGGGCAACAAGGAAATCGCCGAGCAAATGCTGCTGAGTCACAAGACCATCAGTACCTACAAGACTCGACTCAAGGAGAAGTTGCGAATGTCTTCGGTAGTGCACTTATCCAAGTTTGCCCAGCGCAACCATCTGATCTGATCTGAAATGATCGCCACCGTGTTTATCAGGTTCGTCACGATCCTTTGGATGAGCCTGTTACCTCTGATCGCGGTGGCCCTTGAAGAGCCTCACGCTTTGCGGCTGTTGGGGCACTCTCATATCGAAACCCCGCAAGTGGCGCTTGACGAGGCCGATTGGCGTTGGCTGCGTGAGCGACGCTCGTTGCTGATGGGCGTTTCGGCGCCCGATTACGCACCTTTTGACTTGACCAATAACAACGACGAACTCGAAGGGATCACGGCTGATTTTGCCGCATTGGTCGGCCAGGCCCTGCATATCTCCATCGAGGTTCGGCGTTACGACACCCGCGATGAGGTGGTCGAGGCGCTGAAGCAGGGGGCGGTGGATTTCCTCGGTTCCGCCAATGGCTATGAAGCGGCCGACCCGCAACTGCTGCTGTCTCGCTCTTATGCCAACGACCAACCGACCCTGGTGACCCGCAGCGGTGACAGCCAGGTATTGAATGACGGCCTGGCCGGCAAGCGCGTGGCAATGCTCTATCACTACATGCAGCCCGACGCCGTACGGGCGTTTTACCCCAAAGCCCAGTTGGAACTGTTTGCCTCGACCTTCGAAGCCATTGGCGCCGTGGCGTTTGGTCGTGCCGACGTCTACCTGGGGGATGCCATCAGCAGCAATTACCTGATCAATCGCAACCACCTCAATAATGTACGCATGGCGGATTTTTCCGGCCTGGAAGTCAACCCGTTTGCGTTTGCCGTCACCCGGGAAAACACGCGTTTGCTGCCCATCCTCAATGCCGCGCTGGAGGCGATTCCCGCCAGCGAGCAGATGGAAATCCTGCGCCGCTGGAGCGGAGGTAACCTGGGCATAATCGGCGTTGACCGGCTGCACTTGAGCGCCAGTGAGCAACGCTGGGTGCAGAAAAACCCACGGGTCAGGGTCGCGGTGCTCAATGACTTCCTACCGTTATCTTTTATTGGTGGTCGAGGTCAATTCGAAGGGTTGAGTGCCGAGGTGTTATCGCGCATCAGCTTGCGCACCGGCTTGAAGTTCGATGTGGTGCCAGGCAGTTCGTTGCCGCGCCAGGTCAACATCGTCAGTGCGGGGACGGCGGACATGCTGGCGGTTATCACCCCCAGTGTGGAGCGGGCCGAAAAAGTACGCTTTACCCGGCCCTACCTGACCAACCCCTTTGTGCTGGTAACCCGTGACAGTCCACACAGCCCGCTCACGTTGGAGGAGATGGTTGGCAAACGCTTGGCCATGGTGGTTGGCAATGGCCTGCACGATGAGATAGCGCAGAATTTTCCAGGCGTGATGTTTGTCGATGTGGAGAACCCCCAGCAAGCCATGGCGCTGGTGGCCAACGGTGACGCCGATGGTGCGGTCAACTCATTGATCAGCGCGCGCTATTTGATCAGCCGGTATTACCGCGACCGCTTGCGTGTCACCAGTACGGTCGGCACTGAGCCTGCACGCGTGACCTTTGGGGTCAACCGCAGTCAGTTGGAGTTGTATTCGATCCTCGACAAGGCGCTGCTGAGTATCACCCCGCAGGAAATGGACGAATTGATTGGCCAGTGGCGCAGCGAGGTCATCATCGAGGACAGTTACTGGTTGCGTTATCGCAACGTGATTCTTCAGGGTTTTGGGTTGGCGGCGCTGTTGTTGGCCGTCACGCTGGGCTGGGCCATTTACCTGCGCAGCCTGATTCGTAAGCGGCTACAGGCCGAGCGAGCGCTGAGCGATCAGATGCGGTTTATGAGCGTATTGATCGACGGCACGCCGCACCCGATTTACGTGCGTGACCGCCAAGGGCGGTTGATGGCCTGCAATAACGCCTACCTCGACGTGTTTGGCTACAAGCTTGAAGACGTGATCGGCAGGACGGTGGTGGAAACCGACGTCGAAAACCCGCCACAGGCCCAGTCGTTTCATCAGGATTACCTGCGCTTGATGGCGGGGGGCGAGCCGCAGATTCATGACCGAATACTCAAGGTGCCCAATGGCGATGTGTTGACCATTTACCAATGGATGCTGCCGTATCGCGACGGCGACGAGAAAGTAGTGGGCATGATTGCCGGTTGGGTCGACGTGAGCGAGCGGCATCGGTTGCTTGGCCAGCTACAGGAAGCCAAGGACGATGCCGATGCCGCCAATCGCGCCAAGACTACCTTCCTGGCGACCATGAGCCACGAGATCCGCACGCCCATGAACGCCGTAATCGGCATGATCGAGCTGGCGTTGAAAAATGCCGAGCAGGGGCGGGTCGACCGCGACGCCCTGGAGGTGGCTTCGGTGGCTTCGCGGGGCATGCTGGAGTTGATCGGCGATATTCTCGATATCGCGCGCATTGAGTCCGGGCACTTGTCGCTGACCCTGGAGCCCGCCAACCTGCATGAGCTGTTAGCGTCGGTCGCGCGCGTGTTCGAGGGGCTGGCCCGCGCCAAGGGGCTGGCGCTGCAGGTTGAGCTGGACCCGTTGATTGACCGGGCGGTGCTGGTCGACCCGCTGCGATTCAAGCAGGTGGTATCGAACCTTTTGAGCAATGCCATCAAGTTCACTTCTCATGGGCAGGTCAGTCTGGTTGCGCAGGCGGTGGTCGAGGACGATCGCTTGGCCGTCCAGTTATGGGTGCAAGACACCGGCATCGGAATCAGCATCGCCGATCAGCAGCGGTTGTTCAGTGTGTTTATCCAGGGCAGCAATAACCAGCAGTCGGCACGTAGCGGGTCTGGGCTGGGGTTGGTGATCAGCCGCAGCTTGTGTGAAATGATGGGTGGTCAATTGCACTTGAGTAGCGTGCTGGGGCACGGTACTCGGGTGGACGTGGCGTTGACCCTGGCCATGTCCGCCACGCTGCCGGCCCCGGTTGAGCCTGCGCAAGAGGCGGCGCCTGAGGGCCGTGCGCTGAAGATTCTGGTGGTGGACGACTACCCGGCCAACCGCTTGCTGCTGGCTCGACAGTTGAGCTTTCTGGGCCACCATATCGTCACGGCCGAAGACGGTGTTCAAGGGCTTGAACAGTGGAGAGCGGGGCAGTTCGACGGCGTCATTACCGATTGCAACATGCCGTTCAAGAACGGCTATCAGCTGGCACAGGAGATTCGCGCGCAAGAGCGTGAACAGGGTCTGGAACCCTGCCTGTTGCTGGGGTTCACCGCCAACGCACAACCGGAGGAAGCCGAGCGCTGCCGGCAGGCGGGCATGGATGGCTGCCTGTTCAAGCCAACCGGGCTTGACGACTTGCGGTCGGCGCTGGCCTCGCGTGTGGCCGACGCGGGCCCGCAGCCCGTGGCGACATTTGACTTGAGCACATTGGTCGCGCTGACCGGCGATGATCACGCTGCGCTTGTCGAATTGCTGGCGCCGTTGCTCGAAAGCCTGGAGGCAGACCGTGCCTTACTGCCGCGCCTGGCCAGCCAGGCAGATTTTGCCAAGCTGCACGACCTGGCTCACCGTGCCAAGGGCGGCGCGCGGATGGTCAAGGCAAACCTATTGATCGGTGGGTGTGAAGCATTGGAGGCAGTGTGTGAACAGCGCGACCCTCAGGCATTGGGGCCAGCGGTTGAGGGCGTGGCTGAAGCGATCGATGTTTTGCGTCATGGCTTGAGCGCTTATTGCAATCAGCCTTGACTGCGGTTGATCGCCATTCGGGAAATTTGGGAAAACTCTTACGCAAACCGGGAACATGCCTGATTTTGTCGTCGGCATATGTCTGGAAAATGGGCAGCGCTCACTGCCGAGCACTGCCTGCCAGGGGTTTGCCATGCCGAACAAAGCACTGACCATCCTGATTGCCGATGAACAGCATCTGCAACGCCTGTACATCGAGAAAATGCTCAACCGGTTGGGCTATTACCGGATCGTGCCGGTGCAAACGTTCGAAGAGGTGCGGATTCTTACCGCCATTCCTGCCGAACCCTTCGATGTGCTGATAATCCATGCCGGGCTGATGGCCCAAGCCTATGAACCTCAGCCCCAGGTGCGTCATGTACTGGTCTACGAACATCTGGACCTGGGCGCCCCGGGCGGTGTAACGCCGGCCGTGCGGGTGCGCCTGCCGGGCGTGCCGGACCACGTCAACCTCGAACACTTCATGGACATCGTCGACCCCTGCGAGACTGCCCACGGCCTGCGGGTGTTGCCGTGGTTGCGGGAGTTGTCTCGCATGCCGGTGGCCCGGGCCTAGTCCACAGCCATTGCTCGCTCCTACAAGAGGGCGCTTTAAGGGGTTACTGTATGCCGCGAAATTTGCGCGCCAGTTCGAGCGCCACCTTGCCGCTGTCGGCGCCGGGTACTAAATGGGTAAACGGAATATCGATCATCCGGTTCTCACGCACCGCTCGCAGCGTCGATAGCACCGGGTCGGTGGTCAACAATTGGCGCTTGCGGCTGGCGGGGGACCAGAGGGCGTCGGCCAATAGAATGATGTCAGGGTCTTTTGTCAGCAAAGTTTCGCTGTTCACGGTCACCCGCGAAAGAGGTGCATCAGCCAGCACGTTACGGCCACCCGATGCCGCCAGCAGGGCGGTGACAAACCCTCGTTGACCTTCACTGGCGAGGCCGTTGACCTCACTGTCCAAGTAAAATACCGATACCGGTTGGGCGTTGTCAGCCAATGCCTGGGCATGTTGCAGGTCGGCGTCCAGTGCGTCGCTCAGGGCCTGGGCGCGTTGCGATTTGTGCAGCAGGGCGCCAAGGGTGAGCAGGTCCTGGCGGATGTGCTCGAAGTAATCCAGGTTGTGCCCGGCGCACGCGGACTCCAGCAGGTAGGACGCCACGCCGTTATCGGCCAGGCCCGTGCGTGAGCTCACGCCCTTGCCGAACGCGCTGGCGAAACCGCCCACCACCAAGTCGGGGCGCTGTGCATACAGCACCTCGCTGGAGGGATATTGGGCGGCAATCACCGGCACTTCGAAATACCGGCCCTGTCGATGCGCTTTGTCACTGTCGTCCAGATAGGCCACGCCCACCATTGAAGGCCTGGCATCCAGCGCCAGCAAGAGGTCGGCCGCGTGTTGATTGAGGGCGACGATGCGCGAGGGTGGCGCGTGTGGCAGTGCCCAGGCCTGGGCGCAATTGGTGTAATTGTCTGCCTGCACCGGTGTTGCGCAGAGCGGGGCAATCAAGCATACGCACCACATTTTCATGCGCGCTCCTTGAGCAGTAGATCGTCAACCACTTCACCGCCTGCCAGGTGCATATCCACCAGGCGTATCACATCCGCCTTGCTGTGCACGCCGTACCAGCAGCGCTGCGGGTAAACCGTGAGCACCGGCCCGAGGTTGCAGGGGAACTGGCAATGGGTGCGGGTCAGCAGCACGCCGTCGGGCACTTCGATGCGTTGCAGCTCCAGCAACCGGCGGCGTAGGGTTTTCCACAGTTGCAAGGCTCCACGCTGGGTGCAGCGCGGGCCGGTGCACAGGAATACATGGTGGCTGTGGTCAGGAATTCGCGACCAGTCGGGGTGGGTGTCGACCCCGTCGATTGGCGTGATGTCAGCCATCAGAAGCGATACCTGTAACGCACCTCTGCGGTGAAGGGGCGGCCGAGGTTGTCGACGTTGTTGGCGCGACTGGTGACGTAGTCGCGGTCGAACAGGTTTTCCACCAGCAGGCTCAAACGATGCCGGTGGGCACTGTCCAGATAGCGATAGGCGTCGGCGTCCACCACAGAATAATGCCCGTACTCGACCTGCTTGGCGCTGATGACATCGCGGATATAACGCAGTGCCGCGCCTGCACCCCATAGGCGGTTTTGCGATTCAAAACCGATGCGTGAGCGGGCGAAAAAACTGGGAATATCGTTAAGGGTGACCCCGGCGCGGGATTCGGTCAGGTTGCGGGTCATGTCGGCCTGCACGCTCCATTGGTCGTTGAGCGCCAACCTGGCGTCGGCCTCGAAACCGCGCATCTGGATCTGGCCCTGACCATTGACCCACTGCACATCGTCTAGAGTGATCAGGTCGGTAATCTTGCGTTTGAACAAGGTGACGCTGGCGCTGAAATCGCGTTCCGCAAGTTGCCCTGTGTAATCAACGCCCAGCTCGGCGTTGCGGCTTTTCTCCGGCTTGAGGTGGCGGTTGCCCTGTTCGTCCGCTTCGTTGACGAACAGCTGTTCGGCATTGGGCAGCTTGTAGGCGGTGCCGTATTGGCCGCGCAAGGCCCAGTGATCGTTGAGGTTGTAGAGGGAGGTGAGCATACCGACGGTGGCACTGTCACCGCCGCTCATGGCCTCGTGGCGTACGCCGAGGCTGGGGTGCCAGTCGGGCAGGGCGTCGATCTGCGGGCGCAGTTGGCTATACAGCGCGTGGGCCTGGGCTTTGTTGTCGTCGATCACCAGCACATCGTCCTGGCCCTTGAACCATTGGTTGTCGCTGCCGACGATCACTACATGGCCGCCCGGCAACTCGGCTTTGCCTTCGGCTTGCACGCCCCAGTCGGTGAAGCCCCAGTAGTCGTTATGGTTGATAACCTGGGTACCACCACCGTCTAGGTTGTTGAGGCGGGTATAGCGGGTATCCCAATCGTTGATGTGGCCCTTGACGAAATAACTCAGGCGTTCGTCGAGGCTTTGCTCGAACGTGGCTGTGGCGATTTGCTGTACACGGTCGTTGGTAGTTTTGTGGGAGGCTACCGGACGGGCGAAATCTAGGTTGGCGTCGGCGTATTGGTAGAACAGTTCCAGGCGCGAATCATCGCCAAAAGATTGAACTGCTTTGGTACCGAAGGTAGTGACTTCGTAAGAGCGTTTCTTGTCCGTGACATTTTTCATATCGCGATTGCGAAACGGCTGGTAGCCCTCGGACGCATTGCGGCTGACGTAGGCCAGCACGCCCAGGTCGCCCCAGCCGTTGCTGAAAATCTTCTCGACCCGTGCGTCACCCGTGGTGCCGCCGAAGGTGTCGAGGCCCATATTCACTTCGCCGGCAGCCGCCCGCGTTTGTGGGCTGCGAGTCACGATGTTGATCACGCCCGATACCGCCTGGGTACCGAACAGCAGGCTCTGGCCGCCCTTGAGCACTTCGATGCGTTCAATGGCATTGGCCGGCAGGGTGTCGAGGTACAGGCCACCGTACAGGCGGTTGTTCAAGCGCACGCCATCGAGCAGGATCAGGGTGTCATCGTTGCGCCCGCCGAGCAGGGAATAGGTGCCATAGTCGAACGGGCCGTTCTTCGGCGCCACATACAGCCCGGGAATGAACATTTGCATCACCCGAGACACGTCGGCTGAAGGGCCGGCCCGCTCGATCTGTTCGCGGCTGACCACGTTGACGTTGCTGCCGTACTGGGCCATGGCCGCAACCGTGCCGGACTCTACTGAGGGCGCCGAGACGATTTGCGGGTTGAGCACCAAGGGAGTGTTGTCGGCCAGCAGCAACGGGCTGAACAGGCAACTGATCAAGGGAGTGAATGAATGTCGGATCATAGTCTTCTCGAAAGTATCTTCGCAGAAGCACGCAAGAGAAGGCATCGAGCACACGCCAATACCGGCCCATGCCCGCCCACCGCAGGAGTTTGCCAAACAGAAATTCCAGGCCGGTCTCCGGGCTCATGCGTATGGATACCTTCACCTTCCCATGGCGCGAGGGCCACAGTGGTGTGTCGAAGGGATCACGCATCTACCGTTGCGGGGGCAGCACCGGACTTGCTCAACATGAGCGTACCGGTTTCCCGTTTCACCCCAAGCACGGCGGCAGGGGGCACCTGAAACAGGCGGGCATCTGAACACTCGCACGAGTGCTCGTCAACTTTCCCGCCTCTCCCAGCTGTATGTTTTTCACCGATCAGTCGGCTTTGCCGTGCTCCCGCAACCGCTCAGCGGCACTGCGTAACAACTGCTCGGTCGTGTCCCAACCCAGGCAACCATCGGTCACCGAAACGCCGTATTTCATCGACGCGCTCAGCGGCTGGCAGCCTTCGAACAGGTGACTCTCAAGCATCATGCCGACCAGCGAGGTATCGCCTTGCAAGCGCTGCTCCAGCACCTCATTGAATACCGCCGGTTGGCGCAGCGGGTTCTTGCCGCTGTTGGCATGGCTGCAGTCGACCATGATCCGCGCCGCCACTTTGGACTTGGCCAGGTCATGCTTTACGTCGGCCACGCTTTGCGCATCGTAGTTCGGTCCACGGTGGCCGCCGCGCAGCACCAGGTGGGTGTCGGGGTTGCCGGGCGTCTGGATGATCGCCGGGTGGCCCTGGCTGTCGACGCCGAAATGGCGATGCGGGTGAGAGGCTGAGCGCATCGCATCGCAGGCAATGGCGACGCCACCGTCGGTACCGTTCTTGAAGCCCACGGGCATGCCCAGGCCGCTGGCCATTTCGCGGTGAATCTGCGATTCGGTGGTGCGTGCGCCAATGGCGACCCACGTGAGCAAGTCATCGAAGTAGCCGGCGGCCATGGGCTGCAGCAACTCGGTGGCGACCGGCAGGCCCAGGCGCAGCATTTCACGCATCAGCTCGCGGGACAGGGTCAGGCCGGCGGCCATATCATCGCTGCCGTCCAGGTGCGGGTCGTAGGCCAGGCCTTTCCAACCCACCGTGGTGCGCGGTTTCTCGACGTAGGCACGGATCACCAGCAGCATCTGGTCGCTGACTTCAAGCGCGAGCTTCTTCAGATTGCGCGCGTATTCCATGGCCGATTCCGGGTCGTGGATCGAGCACGGGCCGACAATCACCAGCAAGCGTGAATCTTCACCATTGAGGATGGCGCGCACGGCTTGGCGATGGGCGTGGACTTGTTCATTGAGGAACGGGCTGAGCGGGAGCTGATGCTTGAGCTCAAGGGAGCTGGGCAAACGCTGGGTCAGGGCTTCATTGGCACTGTTGAGGGTGGAGACGGGCAAAGCGGCGACGGAGGAGTTCATATTCAAGGCTTCCTGGGCAAGCGGCGGGCGATTCCCGCACGCTTGGCCTACTGGGGTGTTCGACAATTGGCCGTATCGGCTACGTGTGTTGGCTTGCCACCACGGGGTGACCGGTCGGAGGCGGCAGGCTGTCCCGAACGGAGCTGGCTAAATCGCCATGCAGTGCAAGTGTCGTAGCGGTAATAGGTGGTGAAGTTCATGGTGTGATTCCTTTAAGTGATCGTGAGCAAACAGGTTGTCAGGCGCTAAAAAAACAAAACCCCCGGTCGGGGAGCCGACCGGGGGTTTAGATTTCTCTGGTAGGCGACCCCTTGAGTAGTGGGCGCCGATTTCAGGTATCAGGCGCGCCAGTGGCTAAACCAATACCCAAAATAAAAGCCGGCCAGTGCGCTCGAACCGTTCACACGGGTAGCCGACACCGAGCGCAAGGCGCTGGCAGCAGGGCAAACCTGAGTGTGGGTGAGTGGCAACATGGGGCTCTCCAAATGATGGGGGGAGCTTACTAGAGGCGTGCAGGTGGATTCAATCAGTAATTTCTATTGTGTGGCGGTACTTACCGCTATGGGCATAGGTATCTACACAACTTTGCTGCGACGCTGGACCTGTGGCGAGGGAGCTTGCTCCCGTGACGGACTGACAGGCGACGCATCTCTACCTGACACCCAGGATCCAAATGTGGGAGCTGGCTTGCCTGCGATGACGGCCTGCCAGTCGACACAGGGTGTCAGACCGAGTACATATCCATTCCTGCGGTAACGGCCACTTAGGGTTCCGCCCTGACGGCGGCTCACTTTGCAAAAGCGGCAAAGTAAGCAAAACGCTCTTGCCCCACCACTCGGCACCTCGCCTAGGCTCGGTGTGCCCGTAATCCGCCAGTGATTTGGGGGGCCGCCGCCACGCGCCATCCATGGCGCGGGGCGGCTAAACCGGCA
>NZ_WKCD01000187.1:0-11054 GCF_021606625.1 Pseudomonas sp. PA-4-8C | reverse complement strand
GTACGGAGACTAGAGATCACATTTCCTAGGGGCAACCCCAAATCCATGTCGGAAATTTCCTCGATATCCACGATGCACACAAATCCAAATGTGGGAGCTGGCTTGCCTGCGATGGCTGACTCGCAGCCACTATCCCAGTGGCTGACACACCGCAATCGCAGGCAAGCCAGCTCCCACACTCGAATCGGTTACCACCCGACGATCACTCCAAAAGCAAAGTTGGAAGGCTTCTTGCAACCCCGCCTCCAAGTCGCCCTCCAGCGTCAAAACTTTGCTTCAAGGACCCGAGGAATACCGGTGGTAGATCGCTCTCAAATGCTCAACACGGCCCGTGGCACCCTGACTGACTTGTCGCGGGGCAATCTGGGTGTGCCGTTGTTGTTGCTGGTGATGCTGGCAATGATGATGTTGCCGATGCCGCCGTTCCTGCTCGACGTGTTCTTTACCTTCAACATTGCCCTGTCCGTCGTAGTCCTGCTGGTGTGCGTGTACGCCCTGCGGCCGCTGGATTTTGCGGTATTCCCGACGATTCTGCTGGTGGCGACCCTGTTGCGCCTGGCATTGAACGTGGCTTCCACGCGGGTGGTGATGCTCCACGGCCAGGACGGCCACGCGGCCGCCGGTAAGGTGATCCAGGCGTTCGGTGAGGTGGTGATCGGCGGTAACTACGTGGTTGGTATCGTGGTGTTTGCGATCCTGATGATTATCAACTTCGTGGTGGTGACCAAGGGCGCTGGGCGAATTTCCGAGGTGAGCGCGCGGTTTACCCTCGACGCCATGCCCGGCAAGCAGATGGCCATCGACGCCGACCTCAACGCCGGCCTGATCGACCAGAACCAGGCCAAGTCGCGCCGGGCCGAAGTTGCCCAGGAAGCCGAGTTCTACGGCTCCATGGACGGTGCCAGCAAGTTTGTGCGCGGTGACGCCATCGCCGGCCTGTTGATCCTGTTCATCAACCTGATCGGCGGCGTGGCCGTCGGTATGTTCCAGCACGGCATGACATTCGGTGATGCCGGCAAGGTCTACGCCTTGCTGACCATCGGTGACGGTTTAGTGGCGCAATTGCCATCACTGTTGTTATCCACAGCGGCGGCCATCATGGTCACCCGTGCTTCGGGCTCCGAAGACATGGGCAAGCAGATCAGCCGGCAGATGTTCGCTTCGCCCAAGGCTCTGGCCGTGGCGGCGGGCATCATGGCGATCATGGGCATCGTGCCGGGCATGCCGCACTTCTCGTTCCTGAGCATGGCGGCCCTGGCGGGTGGCGCGGCGTACCTGTTCTGGAAGAAGCAGAACCAGGTCAAGGTCCAGGCCGAGCAGGAGATCGCGCGTCAACAGGAGCTGCTGCCATCTCCGGCCCGTGCCCAGGAAACCAAGGAGCTGGGCTGGGACGACGTCACGCCCATCGACATGATCGGCCTGGAAGTCGGCTACCGCCTGATCCCGCTGGTCGACCGCAACCAGGGTGGGCAACTGCTGGCGCGGATCAAGGGCGTGCGCAAGAAGCTGTCCCAGGACTTGGGCTTCCTGATGCCCACCGTGCATATTCGCGACAACCTCGACCTGGCCCCCAGCGCCTATCGCCTGACGCTGATGGGGGTGATCCTGGCCGAAGCCGAGATCTACCCAGACCGCGAACTGGCGATCAACCCAGGGCAAGTGTTCGGTACGCTCAACGGCATCACCGCCAAAGATCCGGCTTTCGGCCTGGAAGCGGTGTGGATCGAAGTGAGCCAGCGCAGCCAGGCGCAGTCTTTGGGTTACACCGTGGTGGATGCCAGCACCGTGGTCGCCACGCACCTCAACCAGATTCTCTACAAGCACTCCCACGAGTTGATCGGTCACGAGGAAGTCCAGCAATTGATGGGCTTGCTGGCCAAATCGTCGCCGAAACTGGCCGAAGAACTGGTGCCGGGCGTGTTGTCGCTGTCGCAGTTGCTCAAGGTGTTGCAAGCGCTGTTGGCCGAACAGGTGCCCGTGCGCGACATTCGCAGCATTGCCGAGGCCATCGCCAACAATGCCGCCAAGAGTCAAGATACTGCCGCTCTGGTGGCGGCGGTGCGTGTCGGCGTGTCCCGCGCAATCGTGCAAAGCATTGTAGGGACTGAGTCCGAGCTGCCTGTGATCACCTTGGAACCCAGGTTGGAACAAATATTGCTCAATAGTATTCAGAAGGCAGGGCAAGGCCAGGAAGAGGGCGTTTTACTGGAGCCAAGCATGGCTGAAAAGCTGCAGCGTTCGTTGATCGACGCCGCACAGCGCCAGGAAATGCAGGGCAACCCGGTGATCCTGCTGGTGGCCGGCCCGGTTCGCGCGATGTTGTCGCGGTTCGGACGCCTGGCTGTACCGAATTTGCACGTGTTGGCTTACCAGGAAATTCCTGACAATAAGCAAGTGACTATCGTCGCGACAGTTGGGCCCAATGGCTGAGGTAGTGGGTTATGCAAGTTAAGCGTTTTTTCGCCGCCGATATGCGTCAGGCCATGAAATTGGTCCGCGATGAGCTGGGCGCCGATGCCGCGATTATCGGTAACCGTCGGATTGCCGGCGGTGTCGAGCTGACGGCTGCCCTGGATTACACACCCCAGGCGCTGGCCCCGCGCGTACCGAACATGGAACTCGAAGACGAGCTGCGCAAGACCGCCTCGCGCATTGTGTCGGCCCAGGCTGAACTGAGCATGCGTGGCGACAGCGATGCGAGCACCAATCGCCAGTTGTTTGCCGGCCTGCCGCTGACCGCCGCCGAGCCGCTGGTTGAGCCCACCTTTGTCGAACCGCCGCGTCCTGCAGCGCCTGCCCCGGCTGCCGCAGTTGACCAGCGCGTGATCGACTCGATGCGTTTTGAACTCAACGGCCTGCGTGAATTGCTCGAAGTGCAGCTGGGCTCGCTGGCCTGGACCCAACTGCAAGGCAGCAAGCCGCAGCAAGCCAACCTGTGGCGTCGCCTGCAGCGTATCGGCCTGTCCGGCCCGTTGTCCCGCGACCTGCTGGCCTTGACCGCTGAAGTCGAAGAGCCCCGCCAGGCCTGGCGCATGCTGCTGGCGCACTTGGCGCGCATGATCGCCACGCCGGAAATCGAACCCCTGGAAGAGGGCGGTGTGATCGCCATGGTCGGCCCCGCCGGCATGGGCAAGACCACCACCCTGGCCAAGCTGGCTGCCCGTTATGTGCTCAAGTACGGCGCGCAGAATATCGCGCTGGTGAGCATGGACAGTTACCGCATCGGCGCCCAGGAGCAGCTCAAGACCCTGGGTCGCATCCTCAACGTGCCGGTGACTCATGTCGACCCGGGCCAGTCCCTGGCCAATGCCCTCGACCCGCTGCTGCGCAAGCGCGTGGTGCTGATCGACACCGCCGGCCTGCAAGCCAGCGACCCGGCCCTGCGCATGCAACTCGAAAGCCTGGCCGGCCGTGGCATAAAATCGAAAAATTACCTGGTGCTTGCAACCACCAGCCAGAAACAGGTTCTTACCGCTGCCTATCATAGCTACAAGCGTTGCGGCCTGGCCGGCTGCATCCTCACCAAGCTCGACGAAACCGCGAGCCTGGGCGAGGTATTGAGCCTGGCCATCAGCCATGAATTACCGGTTGCCTACCTCACCGACGGGCCGCGGATCCCGGATGATCTGCATCTGCCGCGCCGTCATCAGTTGGTCAGCCGTGCCGTGAGTGTGCAAATGCAAGACGAGCCTAGCGAGGAAGCGATGGCCGATATGTTCGCCGACCTTTACCACCACCCGGCTAAACGGGTGGGTTGAGGCAGGATGAACACCGTGAAATGTACCTACATCGATGGTCTGCAAGCGATTCACGCGGCCAAGCCATGTAGCCTGCGTCTAAGCAAGACAAGGTAAAGAAATAAAATGGGCAGCATGCATCCCGTACAGGTGATCGCGGTGACCGGCGGCAAAGGTGGCGTCGGGAAAACTAACGTGTCAGTGAATTTGTCCCTGGCCCTGGCAGAGCTTGGCCGTCGCGTCATGCTGCTGGATGCTGACCTGGGCTTGGCGAACGTGGACGTTCTGCTGGGGCTGACACCCAAACATACCCTGGCCGATGTAATCGAGGGCCGCTGTGAGCTGCGCGATGTGCTGCTCCAGGGCCCCGGAGGCATCCGCATCGTGCCGGCTGCCTCGGGCACCCAGAGCATGGTGCACCTGAGCCCCGCGCAGCATGCCGGGTTGATCCAGGCGTTCAGCGACATCGGCGACAACCTCGACGTGCTGGTGATTGACACCGCCGCCGGCATCGGCGAGTCGGTGGTCAGCTTTGTGCGCGCAGCGCAAGAAGTGCTGCTGGTGGTGTGCGACGAACCCACCTCGATCACCGATGCCTACGCGCTGATCAAACTGCTTAACCGTGACTACGGCATGAACCGCTTTCGCGTGCTGGCCAACATGGCCCAGAGCCCGCAGGAAGGGCGCAACCTGTTCGCCAAGTTGACCAAGGTCACGGATCGCTTCCTCGATGTGGCTTTACAATACGTCGGCGCAGTTCCCTATGACGAGTGTGTGCGCAAGGCCGTGCAAAAGCAGCGTGCGGTCTATGAAGCGTTCCCTCGTTCGAAATGTGCACTGGCGTTCAAGGCCATTGCCCAGAAGGTCGATACCTGGCCGTTGCCCGCCAACCCGCGGGGGCATCTGGAGTTTTTCGTCGAGCGTTTGGTGCATCAGACGAGCGCAGGACCGGTGCTATGACATCCAGCGGCTACAACCTTTACAAAAAGTCGGCACGTGACAGCCAGGGCGAATTGATCGAGCGCTATGCGCCGTTGGTCAAGCGCATTGCCTATCACCTGTTGGCGCGCCTGCCCGCGAGTGTGCAGGTCGAAGACTTGATCCAGGCCGGCATGATCGGCTTGCTTGAAGTGTCGACCAAATACGACGCCAGCAAGGGTGCCAGTTTCGAAACGTATGCGGGTATCCGTATCCGTGGCGCGATGCTCGATGAAGTGCGTAAAGGCGATTGGGCGCCGCGTTCGGTACACCGCAATACGCGCATGGTCAGTGATGCAATTCGTGCAATTGAAGCAAAAACCGGTCGTGACGCTAAAGATCATGAAGTTGCGGCCGAACTCCAATTGAGTCTCGACGATTACTACGGGATTTTGAACGATACCTTGGGCAGCCGCCTGTTCAGTTTCGACGACCTTTTACAGGACGGCGAACACGAAGGGCTGCACGAGGACGGCGCGAGCGCGCATACGGAGCCGTCGCGCGACCTGGAAGACGAACGTTTCCAGGGCGCGTTGGCCGATGCAATCGCCAATCTGCCGGAGCGTGAGCGGCTGGTGCTGGCGCTGTACTACGACGAAGAGCTGAACCTCAAGGAAATCGGTGAGGTCCTGGGGGTCAGCGAATCGCGTGTCAGCCAGTTGCATAGCCAGTGCGCAGCCCGCTTGCGGGGGCGATTGGCCGAGTGGCGCGCGCGCTGACAGGCAGTGTGGGGACACTGCAGACGCTACCGTGAAACCGCAGGGTTTTGCGGGTGAGTACCGTGGTGCCCTGGGCAGTCCTTTTTGTGTAACGCCTGTTGATTGAAATGGCGCGTCCAGGTGCTGGGCGCGTTTAAGACTGCTTGGAGGTCGAATTGGACAAGAACATGAAAATCCTCATCGTTGATGACTTCTCAACGATGCGGCGGATCATTAAAAACCTGTTGCGTGACCTTGGGTTCACCAACACGGTCGAGGCGGATGACGGCCTGACGGCCATTCCGATCCTCAACAGCGGGAGCATCGACTTTCTGGTGACCGACTGGAACATGCCGGGCATGACCGGTATCGACCTGCTGCGCCATGTGCGCGCCGATGAAAAACTGCGCAGCTTGCCTGTGCTGATGGTGACCGCCGAAGCCAAGCGTGAACAGATCATCGAAGCCGCCCAAGCCGGGGTCAACGGTTATGTGGTCAAACCATTCACGGCACTGGCCTTGAAAGAGAAGATCGAGAAAATCTTCGAACGCATCCACGGCTAATGCCATCGCGGGGGAGCTATGGAGCATAACGAAACGTCACAGGGCGACTTTGAGTCGACCCTGAAAAAACATGCTCACCAGTTGGTCGACAGCCTGGAAAAAGGCCAGTTCGCCGATGCGGTGCAGTTGATCCATGAGCTTAACCAGACCCGTGACCGCGGCCTGTACCAGGAAGTGGGCAAGCTCACACGCGAGCTGCACAGCGCAATCGTCAATTTCCAGATTGACCCGCGCATGCCCCAGGCCGAAGAAATTTCCCAGATCACCGATGCCACTGAGCGCCTGTCCTATGTGGTCAGGCTGACTGAGGCGGCGGCCAACCGCACCATGGACCTGGTGGAAAACGCCACGCCCCTGGTCAACGGCATGGCCACGGAAGCCCAGGCCTTGAGCCAGGACTGGGGCCGCTTCATGCGCCGCGAAGTCGGTGCTGAAGAGTTTCGTGAATTGGCGCGTCGCGTCGACGGGTTCTTGTCGCGCAGCGAACAGGAAAACCGCACGGTGGCCAGCAACCTCAACGACATCCTGCTGGCCCAGGATTACCAGGACCTTACCGGCCAGGTGATCAAGCGCGTGACCCAGTTGGTCACCGAAGTGGAAAGCAACTTGCTCAAATTGGTGCTGATGGCCGGCCAGGTCGATCGTTTTGCCGGCATCGAACATGACCGCGAAGCGATCCTCTCGGAAAAAGATCCACAAAAACATCTCGCCAAGGGTGAAGGTCCGCAGATTCATGCCGATAAACGTGAAGACGTTGTGTCAGGTCAGGATGACGTAGATGACCTGTTATCCAGTTTAGGCTTCTAAGGAGCACCCACATGAGCTTCGGCGCCGATGAAGAAATCCTTCAGGATTTCCTTGTAGAGGCCGGCGAAATTCTAGAGCAACTGTCCGAACAACTGGTCGAGCTGGAAAGCCGACCGGATGATGCGAACCTGCTCAATGCAATTTTTCGCGGTTTTCACACTGTAAAAGGGGGCGCCGGCTTCCTCCAGCTCCATGAGCTGGTGGAGTGCTGTCACATCGCCGAGAACGTGTTCGACATCCTGCGCAAGGGTGAGCGTCACGTAGACTCGGAACTGATGGACGTGATTCTCGAAGCACTGGATGCGGTCAACGGCATGTTCAGCCAGGTGCGTGAACGTGCGCCTATCACCGCCGCCACACCGGAACTGCTGGCCGCCCTGGCGCGCCTGGCCGAACCTGCCGACACCGCGGCTGCGCCGGTGGTCGAGGCCGCGCCGGAGCCGGTGGCGCAAGCCGAGCCGGACGTGACCGACAGCGAGTTCGAACAACTGCTCAACTCCCTCAGCGCGGTCAAGGCCGAAGCTGAATCGCCGGTGCAGCCTGCCGCGACGCCGAGCAGTGAAGACATTACCGACGCTGAGTTCGAGTCGTTGCTCGACCAGTTGCACGGCAAAGGCCAGTTCGCAGCAGATGCCGTGGCACCGCCTGCGGCAGCGCCAGAAGCACCCGCTGCCAACGCCAGCACCGACATTACCGACGACGAATTCGAGGCACTGCTCGACCAACTGCATGGCAAAGGCACCTTTGTGGCCGAAGCCCTGCCCGAGGTTGCAGCGACTGCCGCCGCCGCTGCGCCAGCGGCCAGTACCGCACCGGCCGGTGACGGGTTGATCTCCGACCACGAATTCGAAGCCCTGCTCGACGAGTTGCACGGCAAAGGCAAGTTCAGCGAAGTGGCCCCGGCCGCTGCCGCCCCGGTTGCAGCGCCAGCCGCTGCTACTGCGGCACCGGTTGCTGCCAAACCTGCGCCGGCTGCCAAGCCAGCACCCGCCGCCGCCCCTGCGCGTGCAGCGGCGCCGGCTGTTGCGGAAAAGCCCGCCAGCGAAGCCGAAACCACCGTGCGTGTGGATACCGCGCGCCTGGACGACATCATGAACATGGTGGGCGAACTGGTGCTGGTGCGTAACCGTCTGGTGCGCCTGGGCCTGAACAGCGGCGACGAAGCCATGCAGAAGGCCGTGTCGAACCTTGACGTGGTCACCGCCGACCTGCAAACCGCGGTGATGAAAACGCGGATGCAGCCGATCAAGAAAGTCTTCGGCCGTTTCCCACGCCTGGTTCGCGACCTGGCGCGCCAGCTCAAGAAAGAAATCAACCTGGAACTGGTGGGCGAAGAAACCGACCTCGACAAAAACCTTGTCGAGGCCCTGGCCGACCCGCTGGTCCACTTGGTGCGCAACGCGGTCGACCACGGCGTAGAAACCCCGGAAGAACGCGAAGCCGCCGGCAAGTCCCGCAACGGCAAAGTGATTTTGGCGGCGGAGCAAGAGGGCGACCACATCCTGCTGTCGATCACCGATGACGGCAAAGGCATGGACCCGACCATCTTGCGCAATATCGCGGTCAAGCGCGGTGTGATGGACAAGGACGCCGCCGACCGCCTGACCGACACCGAGTGCTACAACCTGATCTTCGCCCCGGGGTTTTCGACCAAGACCGAGATCTCCGACGTGTCCGGGCGTGGCGTGGGCATGGACGTGGTGAAGACCAAGATCAGCCAGCTCAACGGCTCGATCAATATCTACTCGACCAAGGGCCAGGGCTCCAAGATCGTCATCAAGGTGCCGTTGACTCTCGCGATCATGCCGACCCTGATGGTGATGCTGGGCAACCAGGCGTTCGCCTTCCCGCTGGTCAACGTCAACGAGATCTTCCACCTCGACTTGTCGCGCACCAACGTGGTGGACGGCCAGGAAGTGGTGATCGTGCGCGACAAAGCGTTGCCGCTGTTCTACCTCAAGCGTTGGCTGGTGGCCTCGGCTGCCCATGAAGAACAGCGCGAAGGCCATGTGGTAATTCTGTCCGTGGGCACCCAGCGCATCGGCTTTGTGGTCGACCAACTGGTGGGCCAGGAAGAAGTGGTGATCAAGCCTTTGGGCAAGATGCTGCAGGGCACCCCAGGCATGTCGGGCGCAACCATTACCGGTGACGGTCGCATCGCACTGATTCTCGATGTTCCGAGCATGCTCAAGCGTTACGCCGCACGGCGTATTTGATTCTGGTGGGGCAGGGCGGTCATGCCCGCCCCGCCTAACGGAGTGTTTATGGCAGTCAAGGTCCTGGTGGTGGACGATTCGGGTTTCTTCCGCCGCCGCGTCTCGGAAATTCTTTCCGCTGATCCAACGATCCAGGTGGTCGGCACGGCCACTAACGGCAAAGAGGCGATCGATCAAGCCATTGCCTTGAAGCCGGACGTGATCACCATGGACTACGAGATGCCGATGATGGATGGCATCACGGCCGTGCGCCACATCATGCAACGCTGCCCCACACCGGTATTGATGTTTTCCTCGCTGACTCACGAAGGCGCGCGGGTGACCCTCGACGCCTTGGACGCCGGCGCGGTGGATTTTTTGCCGAAGAATTTCGAAGACATCTCGCGCAACCCCGACAAGGTCAAGCAGATGCTGTGCGAGAAGGTGCACAGCATTTCCCGCAGTAACCGTCGCAGCCTGTTCAGCACACCCGCGCCAGCCCCCACGCCTGCGCCCGCAGCAGCGGCGCCGAGCTCATCGTTTGCGCGCCCGGCGCCTGCGCCCGTGGCCCGGCCTGCGGTCGCGCCGGTACGTGCCGCCGCAGCGCCGAGTGCGCATTCGCCGGCACCCAAGCGCAAGGCTTACAAGCTGGTCGCCATCGGCACCTCCACCGGTGGCCCGGTGGCCTTGCAGCGGGTGCTGACCCAACTGCCGGCTAACTTCCCGGCGCCGATTGTGCTGGTACAACACATGCCGGCGGCGTTCACCAAGGCGTTCGCCGAGCGCCTGGACAAGCTGTGCCGCATCACCGTCAAGGAAGCCGAGGATGGCGACATCCTGCGCCCTGGCCTGGCACTGCTGGCGCCGGGCGGCAAGCAGATGATGGTGGACGGGCGTGGCGCGATCAAAATCCTGCCGGGCGATGAGCGCTTGAACTACAAGCCGTGCGTGGACATCACCTTCGGTTCGGCAGCCAAGTCCTACGGCGACAAAGTTCTGGCGGTGGTGCTCACCGGCATGGGCGCCGATGGCCGTGAAGGTGCGCGCCTGCTCAAGCAGGGCGGCAGCGCCATCTGGGCCCAGGATGAGGCCAGTTGCGTGATCTATGGCATGCCCATGGCCATCGTCAAGGCTGACCTGGCCGATGCGGTCTACAGCCTGGACGACATCGGCAAGCACTTGGTGGAGGCCTGCCTCTGATGGATGTCTTGAGCCTGATCGGGATCACCATGGCGTTTGTCGCCATCATTGGTGGCAACTACCTGGAAGGCGGCCACCTCGGCGCCTTGGCCAACGGCCCGGCAGCACTGATCGTGATCGGTGGTACCGTGGGTGCGGCGTTGTTGCAGTCGCCCCTGAGCTCGTTCAAGCGTGCCATGCAGATTCTGGTGTGGATCATTTTTCCGCCACGGGTCGACCTGGCAGGCGGCATCGACCGCGTGGTCAATTGGAGCCTCACCGCCCGCAAGGAAGGCCTGCTGGGCCTGGAAGGCGTGGCGGATGCCGAGCCTGACAGCTACGCGCGCAAGGGCCTGCAACTGTTGGTCGATGGTGCCGAACCGGAAGCGATCCGCAGCATCCTCGAAGTGGATTTCTACACCCAGGAAAGCCGTGACATCAATGCGGCCAAAGTCTTTGAAAGCATGGGCGGCTACGCGCCGACCATCGGCATTATCGGTGCGGTGATGGGCCTGATCCACGTGATGGGCAACCTGGCCGACCCCTCGCAACTGGGCAGCGGCATTGCCGTGGCGTTTGTCGCGACCATCTACGGCGTGGCCAGTGCCAACCTGGTGTTGCTGCCGGTGGCGAGCAAGCTCAAGTCGATTGCCATGCGCCAGTCGCGTTATCGCGAAATGCTGCTTGAAGGCATCCTGTCGATTGCCGAAGGCGAAAACCCGCGCTCCATCGAATTGAAGCTTCAGGGCTTCATGGATTGATGCACATGAGCACCCGTACCCCCGTAGGAGCGAGCTTGCTCGCGAAGAACCCGAGAGCGCCGCGTGCATTCAGGATGCCCGCGTTTTTGTTAACGATCTTCGCGAGCAAGCTCGCTCCTACAGTGGGGTGGGTGTG
>NZ_WKCD01000186.1:0-11065 GCF_021606625.1 Pseudomonas sp. PA-4-8C | reverse complement strand
TCCAACAGCCGCTGGGTGACATCGGCCACACTGACCTTGGGCGATTCCGCCGGCTTCAAAGGGATGGTCCCACCGACAGGGGGTGTCTGAGGCCCCTTGGTCAGCGCGTCCTTGAGCTTACTGGCAGTCGACTGGCCTGAACTGCCCGCGGTCACACTGGTGCCAGGGATGACCTCGTTTGTCGTCGGTTTTTTCCCTCCCGCCGGGGTTTGGGGCCGGGTGGGCGTGGGACTGACCGGGGCAGGCGGTACCCTGGGCGACGGCGTAGGCGACACGGGAGGCGTGTGCCGGGACCCGCCCCCGAATATCCGGCCGAAGATTCCACGCTTGACGCGCACCTTTGGCGTTTGATCTGCCTGCGGCTCAGACAGCTGCGTGCCAGGCTCAGGCTCAGGCTCAAGGGGGGGCATCGGTTCGCCCCAGCCCGCCATTAAGGGTTGCGGTGCAGACGTGGGCGTAACATCAAGTTGAACAGGGAGTTGTGGCACAGGAGTCGTTATTGGACTTGTAATATTCATGTGTTGTCACCCTAGAAGTTTCAAACAACGGTGTTTAAGGGCAAGTGATGCTCTGCCCTTATTCCATCAGTGCTTAAAACAACGCGCCACGTTCCGGGACGACGTGAGTGCGTAGAGCGATAAAAAACCTTAAATCACGTGGGACGAAAAACAAGTAGTTCGCAATAACTGAGTTATTCCGACAACTGTCGCGCCCCTAATGCATAACCTCCCGTGAAATCCCATGTTTGCGTAACTTGCGGTACAGCGTATTGCGACTGACGCCCAACTGTTCAGCCACATGGCTCATATGCCAGCGCTGCTGCGCCAACGCGTTGAGTAATGCCTGGCGCTCGGCGCTCTCCAGCGGCGAGGCGCACGGCGCATCCCCCCTCTCCCCCTGGGGCCGCACCTGTCGAATCAACGCCGGCAAGTCCTCAAGCCCGACTCGCCCGCCCTCACAAAGCGCCACGACTGTGCGCAACACCGTACGCAACTGCCGCAGGTTTCCCGGCCAATGGAATGCCAACAAGGCTTGGCGCGCAGGCTCGTCGAGCATCACCTGCTCGGTGCCCGCCTCTTGGGCCAGGAGGAAGTCCAACAGTTGCGACTTGTCAGTGCGTTCGCGCAACGGCGGCAGCGCCACTTCCAAGCCGTTCAAACGGTAATACAGGTCTTCGCGAAAGCTGCCATCGGCCACACGCTCCAGCAAATTGCGATGCGTGGCGCTGATGATGCGCACGTTCACAGCTTGGGGTTCACCACCGATAGGCACCACCAGGCGGTCTTCCAGCACCCTTAATAGGCGGGTTTGCAGCGCCAGGGGCATGTCGCCGATTTCGTCGAGAAACAGCGTGCCGCCGTCGGCCTGTTGCAGCTTGCCGCGCATGCCTTCTTTAAGGGCCCCGGTAAAACTGCCGGCACGATAACCAAACAATTCGCTTTCAATCAGGTTTTCTGGAATAGCCGCACAGTTCAGCGCGACAAAGGCCTTATCGCCCCGCTGGCTAGTCTGGTGCACGGCCTTGGCGAAGGCTTCTTTACCACAGCCGGTTTCGCCGTTGATCAGCAAGGGCACGTCGCGCTCGAACACTCGCGAGGCCTTGCGCAGCTCATTTTGCAACGTCGGGTCGCCCAGGCAGATACCCAAAGGCCGTGGCGCCTGCGGCTTGACGAACGGGGCGGGCGCACTGCGCGGCTGGCCTCGCAGCGCTGCAAATAGAGGGCGACCATCGCGGGTACGCAGCGGCCAACTGGCCGTGGCATTGGCGCTGGCCCGCCCCAGCAACTGGTCCAGGGAACAGTCGAAAAACGCTTCCACCGGCTGGCCCACCAAACCGCCGCGCAACTGCCCCAACAGGTTCAAGGCGCTCTGGTTGACCGCACAAATGCGCCCTTCGCCATCAAACGCCAATAGCCCTTCGCTGAACAACCCGACCGACTCGGCCTGCAGGTGAAAACGCAACAGCCAGTGGTGTTCGAAGTGGCGCAGGAAGTAGCAACTTTCGATCATCTTGGCCGACAGGTTCACCAGCGCCATGGTGTGGAACTGGCTCTGGCGCGACACGGCTTCGCGGGCCGAAGACACATCCAGCACCGCCAGCAATTCACCATGAGGGTCGAACACTGGGCTGGCCGAACAGGTCAGCCCGGTATGGCGGCCGCGAAAGTGTTCGTCACGGTGGATCGTCAACGACTGCCGTTCTACCAGGCAGGTGCCGATGCCGTTGGTGCCTTCGCAGGCTTCGCTCCAGTCAGCGCCCAGCCATAAGCCAGCGCGCTCGAAGATCTTGCGCTCCGACGGCGCGGTGACACAGTTGAGGATCACCCCGCGTGCATCGGTGAGCAGCACCGCATGACCGGCGCCGGAGAGCTGTTGATGCAGGCTGTTCATCTCGCTGCCAGCGATGTGCAGCACTTGGCGCAGGCGTTCGCGACTTTCCAGCAGGCGCCCGTGTTCGAGCACAGTGGGCGCGATGGTCAGCGCCGGGTCGAGGTGGTAGTCCTCTACACAGCGCAGCCAGGAGCGGGCGATGGACGGGTCGCTGCCCGGCCCCTGGGAAAGCTCTTGGCCCCGGGTGACGGTCAAGACTTGCTGGGCATGGCGACTGAAATGATCGTTATGCATGTTCTTATTATTCTCCCTGCGTGAGAACGCCCAGCATCCCCCAGCCATCCGGCCATTGCAATCCCGGCCCGACCCGCCGGTCACAGGCTGTACCGTTTGTGGCACAAACTGTCACCCTGGCTGTACCACCGCTGTCACGGGAACGCCTTGCAACAAAGCCAAACCCCCTGATTTTGCTGGCCCGCACAGCAGTGGCCCAACCTTTGCTCTACGCTTTATAACGCGCTTGCCGCGCTGTACTCCAATAAACATAAAAGCAGGAGATGCCCACCATGCGTTATGCACATCCCGGTACTGAAGGCGCCATCGTTTCGTTCAAGGCCAAGTACGGCAACTACATCGGCGGCGAATTCGTGGCGCCAGTCGATGGCAACTATTTCTCCAACACCTCGCCGGTCAACGGCAAGCCGATTGCCGACTTCCCGCGCTCCACCGCCAAAGACATCGACAAGGCGTTGGACGCCGCTCACGCCGCCGCCGATGCCTGGGGCAAAACCTCGGCCCAGGACCGTTCGCTGGTGCTGCTGAAAATCGCCGATCGCATCGAGCAAAACCTCGAACTGCTGGCCATTACCGAAACCTGGGACAACGGCAAGGCCGTGCGCGAAACCCTCAACGCCGACATCCCCCTGGCTGCCGACCACTTCCGCTACTTCGCTGGCTGCATCCGCGCGCAGGAAGGCAGTAGCGCGGAAATCAACGAACTCACCGCCGCCTACCACTTCCACGAACCGCTGGGCGTGGTCGGCCAGATCATCCCGTGGAACTTCCCGCTGCTGATGGCCGCGTGGAAACTCGCGCCAGCCCTGGCCGCCGGTAACTGCGTGGTGCTCAAGCCCGCCGAGCAAACGCCGCTGGGCATCAGCGTGCTGATGGAGCTGATCGGCGATCTGCTGCCACCGGGCGTGCTGAACGTGGTGCACGGTTTTGGCAAGGAAGCCGGCGAAGCCCTCGCCACCAGCAAGCGCATCGCCAAGATCGCCTTTACCGGCTCAACGCCTGTGGGCTCGCACATCATGCATGCGGCGGCCGAGAACATCATTCCGTCCACGGTAGAGTTGGGCGGCAAGTCGCCGAACATCTTCTTCGCCGACATCATGAAAGCGGAACCTGCATTCATCGAAAAAGCCGCCGAAGGCCTGGTGCTGGCGTTTTTCAACCAGGGCGAAGTGTGCACCTGCCCTTCCCGTGCACTGGTGGAAGAGTCGATCTACGAAGACTTCATGAAAGTGGTGATGAAAAAGGTCGAGTCGATCAAGCGAGGCGACCCGCTGGACACCGACACCATGGTCGGCGCCCAGGCATCCGAACAGCAGTTCGACAAGATCCTGTCCTACCTGGAAATCGCTAAGGGTGAAGGCGCGCAACTGCTCACCGGCGGCAAGGTCGAGAAGCTCACGGGCGACCTGGCCACCGGTTATTACATCCAGCCGACCCTGCTCAAGGGCACCAACGATATGCGTGTGTTCCAGGAAGAAATCTTCGGCCCGGTGGTGAGCATCACCACCTTCAAGGACGAAGCCGAAGCCCTGGCGATTGCCAACGACACCGAGTTCGGCCTGGGCGCAGGCCTGTGGACCCGCGACATCAACCGCGCCTACCGCATGGGCCGGGCCATCAAGGCTGGCCGCGTGTGGACCAACTGCTACCACCTGTACCCGGCGCATGCTGCGTTTGGCGGTTACAAGAAGTCTGGCGTGGGCCGTGAGACCCACAAGATGATGTTGGATCACTACCAGCAGACCAAGAACTTGCTGGTGAGCTACGACATTAATCCGCTGGGCTTTTTCTAACTCAGCCTTATAGCAAGCAACCAGTTCCCAACTTGAAACGCAATCAAGTGTGGGAGCTGGCTTGCCTGCGAAGGCGGTGTCTCAGCCAAATAAGGGCTAGCTGACAGGCCGCTATCGCAGGCAAGCCTGCTCCCACATTTGATATCACACGCAATTGCTACCTCGTTCGGCACACAGACGCCGAGTCAAAAACAATAAGAATGGAAGGTACTTCCCATGCCTAGCGAACCCACTGGTTCTTCTGTCGACTTCGAAAAAGTCGGCACCGATTATTTTCAACAACGCGAACTTAAAAAAGGCGCCGCCGGCTGGGTATTACTGGTTGGCCTGGGCGTCGCCTATGTTATTTCCGGAGACTACGCCGGCTGGAACTTCGGCCTGGCCCAGGGCGGTTGGGGCGGTATGTTCCTCGCTACTTTGCTGATGGCCACCATGTACCTGTGCATGTGCTTTTCCCTGGCCGAATTGTCTTCCATGATCCCTACTGCTGGCGGTGGCTACGGTTTTGCCCGCAGCGCTTTCGGCCCCTGGGGCGGGTTCCTGACCGGCACTGCCATCCTTATCGAATACGCCATCGCGCCCGCCGCCATCGCGGTGTTTATCGGCGCCTATTGCGAGTCGCTATTCGGCATTGGCGGCTGGATGATCTACCTGGCGTTCTACATCATCTTTATCGGCATCCACATTTTTGGTGTGGGTGAAGCCTTGAAGCTGATGTTTGTGATCACCGCCGTCGCCGCGATCGCCCTAGGCGTGTTCCTGGTGTCGATGGTGCCGCACTTCAACGTCGCCAATCTGCTCGACATACCCGTGACCGAGGCCAAGGGCGCCAGCAGCTTCCTGCCGTTCGGCTACGTCGGCGTGTGGGCCGCGATCCCTTATGCCATCTGGTTTTTCCTGGCGGTGGAAGGTGTGCCGCTGGCCGCTGAAGAAACCAAGAACCCCAAGCGCGACCTGCCGCGTGGGCTGATTGGCGCGATTGTGGTGCTGACCAGTTTTGCCCTGTTGATTCTGGTGATCGCGCCGGGCGGTGCGGGCACTTATGCGCTGATCAAATCCGGCAACCCACTGGTTGAAGCCTTGGCGTTGTCCTACGGCGGTTCCACCTGGATGGGCAGCTTCGTCAACCTGGTCGGCCTGGCCGGTTTGATCGCGAGCTTTTTCTCGATTATCTATGCCTATTCGCGGCAGATCTTTGCCTTGTCCCGTGCCGGTTACCTGCCACGCAAATTGTCCGAGACCAACAAGAGCAAGGCGCCGGTATTGGCGCTGGTGATCCCCGGGATTATCGGCTTTGGCCTGTCGCTGACCGGTCAGGGTGACTTGTTGATTCTGGTGGCGGTGTTTGGCGCCACGATTTCCTACGTGTTGATGATGGCCGCCCACATCACCCTGCGCATCCGTCGCCCTAAAATGGAGCGGCCATACCGCACGCCGGGTGGCATCTTCACCTCGGGTGTGGCGCTGGTGCTGGCCTGCGTGGCCGTGGTGGCGGGCTTTCTGGTGGACCCGCGCGTGGTGATTGGCGCGGCGATCATCTATGGAGTATTAATTGCTTACTTTGCTTTCTACAGCCGGCATCACTTGGTAGCAGGCACCCCGGAAGAGGAATTCGCGGCGATCCAGGCCGCAGAGGCCGCCTTGCACTAACTGCCGAAAACCTCGACGCGGCGCCTTGCACACAGCAGGCCCGCGTCATCAAGGAGACACTGTATGGCAAGCTTTTCCCACGCGGTGGGTGCTCAAACCTACCGCTTCGACAGCCTCAAGGACGTGATGGCCAAGGCCAGCCCGGCACGCTCCGGGGACTTCCTCGCCGGTGTCGCCGCGCAGAATGACGGCGAACGTGTGGCGGCGCAGATGGCGCTGGCAAATATCCCGCTCAAGCACTTCCTGCAGGAAGCATTGATTCCTTATGAAAGCGATGAAGTCACCCGGCTGATCATCGACACCCACGATAAACAGGCGTTTGCAGCGGTCAGCCACCTCACTGTCGGCGGCCTGCGCGACTGGCTGCTCAGCGATGCGGCCGATGAACAGGCCCTACGCGCCTTGGCGCCAGGGCTGACACCGGAAATGGCCGCGGCCGTGTCCAAGATCATGCGCGTGCAAGACCTGGTGCTGGTGGCGCAGAAGATCCGCGTGGTCACCCAGTTTCGCGGCACCCTGGGCCTGCGCGGGCGCTTGTCCACGCGCTTGCAGCCCAACCACCCCACCGATGAACCCGCTGGCATCGCCGCGAGCATTCTCGACGGCCTGCTGTACGGCAACGGCGACGCCATGATCGGCATCAACCCGGCCACCGACAGCATCGCCTCAATCTGCGCCATGCTGGAGATGCTCGACGCGATTATCCAGCGCTATGAGATTCCCACCCAGGCCTGCGTGCTGACCCACGTCACCACCTCCATCGAAGCGATCAACCGCGGCGTCCCCCTGGACCTGGTGTTTCAGTCGATTGCCGGTACCGAAGCGGCCAATGCCAGTTTCGGGATCAACCTCAACGTGCTGCAGGAAGGTTATGACGCGGGCTTGAGCCTCAAGCGCGGCACCCTGGGCCAGAACCTGATGTACTTCGAAACCGGCCAGGGCAGCGCCTTGTCGGCCAATGCGCACTTTGGCGTCGACCAGCAAACCTGTGAAACCCGTGCCTACGCCGTGGCGCGGCACTTCAAGCCGTTTCTGGTGAACACCGTGGTCGGCTTTATCGGCCCGGAGTACCTGTACAACGGCAAGCAGATTATCCGCGCGGGCCTTGAAGACCACTTCTGCGGCAAGCTGCTCGGCGTGCCCATGGGGTGCGACATCTGCTACACCAACCACGCCGAAGCCGACCAAGACGACATGGACACCCTGCTGACCCTGCTCGGCGTGGCCGGCATCAACTTCATCATGGGCATCCCCGGCTCCGACGACATCATGCTCAACTACCAGACCACCTCGTTCCACGACGCCCTGTACGCCCGGCAAACACTGGGTTTAAAACCGGCGCCGGAGTTCGAGCAGTGGCTGGCGAAAATGGGCATCTTCACGCAGGCTGATGGCAAGGTGCATTTTGGCAACAGCCTGCCACCGGCCTTCCGCCACGCCTTGGCGCAATTGGGATGAAGGAGCCGACTGTGCAACCAGAATTGCCTGACAACCCGTGGCTGGAACTGCGCCGCCTCACCCCAGCGCGTATTGCCCTGGGCCGCACCGGCACCAGCCTTCCCACCAGCGCCCAACTGGACTTCCAGTTTGCCCACGCCCAGGCGCGGGACGCGGTGCACCTGCCGTTCGATCACGCCGGGCTCAGCCACCAACTGGCCGAACGTGGCCGAGACAGCCTGTTATTGCACAGCGCCGCCACGGACCGGCACATGTACTTGCAACGCCCGGACCTGGGGCGACGCCTGAGTGATGAGTCAGCGCGAACCCTTCGCGACTACGCTTCGGCCCAGCCTGGTGGTGTGGACTTGGCCATCGTGGTAGCCGATGGCCTGTCGGCACTGGCGGTGCATAAACACACAGCGCCGTTTCTGGCGCGCCTGGAAGAACAGACCCACGCCGAAGGCTGGTCCTTGTCACCGGTGATCCTGGTGGAGCAAGGCCGCGTGGCGGTGGCCGATGAAATCGGGCAGCTACTGGGCGCCAAGATGGTGGTGATCCTGATCGGCGAACGGCCGGGGCTCAGCTCGCCGGACAGCCTGGGTCTGTATTTCACCTACAACCCCAAGGTCGGCCTCACCGATGCCTATCGCAACTGCATCTCCAACGTGCGGCTGGAAGGCTTGAGTTATGGCATGGCGGCCCATCGCCTGCTGTACTTGATGCGAGAGGCGTGTCGCCGGCAGTTGTCGGGGGTCAATCTCAAGGATGAGGCACAGGTTCAGACCCTCGAATCGGACGACCCGGACCTGATGAAGGGCAATTTCCTGCTCAGCCCGGCAGATGACCGATAGCGGTACGATTGCGCTTTTTGGCGTCATTAGGCAGCATCGAGTCACGGCCGCTCGTGTGGTCATACCCATTTGGAAGTTGAGGCCTGGCATGCGGATTACTCAAGCGACCCTGGAACACCTGGACCTGTTGACCCCGTTGTTCGTCAAATACCGCGAGTTCTACGGGGCCTTGCCGTTCCCGGACTCGTCACGGGCCTTTTTGGAAAAGCGCCTGCGGCGCAAGGAATCGGTGATCTACCTGGCCCTGGCCGACGATGACGACAAGCGACTGCTGGGGTTTTGCCAGCTGTACCCGAGCTTTTCTTCGCTGTCGCTCAAGCGGGTGTGGATCCTCAACGACATCTATGTGGCCGAGGACGCACGCCGGCAACTGGTGGCGGACAACCTGATGCGCACGGCCAAAAAAATGGCCAAGGACACCCACGCGGTGCGGTTGCGGGTATCGACCAGCAGCGATAACGAGGTGGCGCAGAAGACCTACGAGTCGATTGGGTTTCGCGAAGACACCGAATTCAAAAACTACGTGTTGCCGATCAACGAAGACTGAAAACCAGTCAGCCAAACACCGCAATACTCTTGTGGGAGCTGGCTTGCCTGCGATGACGGAGTGTCAGCGAGCATTTCTCATACTGACCCACCGCTATCGCAGGCAAGCCAGCTCCCACATTGGGTCCGGCGACTGGCTTGAAGCCCAACCCCTTCACAATTTCGCGACACTCCCCGCTACAAAAGCCACACGCTTTTCACCTCTCAATCCGTATAATGCCGACCTTTCAGGGTTGTAAGAACCGCGACAATTACTTGTAGCCTTATTGCCTGAGCCTCCGCACAAGCCCGCTGAGCCGGGCTATTCACACAGGTGCCATCCATGGATTTCAACCCGCTCGACCTTATCCTGCATCTCGACGTCTACCTCGACATGCTGGTAACCAATTACGGTCCGTGGATCTACGCCATTCTGTTCCTGGTGATTTTTTGCGAAACCGGCCTGGTGGTCATGCCCTTCCTGCCGGGCGACTCCTTGCTGTTTATCGCCGGTGCCGTCGCGGCCGGTGGCGGTATGGACCCAGTCCTGCTGGCCGGCCTGCTGATGCTGGCGGCCATCCTCGGCGACAGCACCAACTATGTGATCGGACGAACGGCGGGCGAGCGCTTGTTCAGCAACCCGAACTCGAAAATCTTCCGCCGCGACTACCTGCAAAAAACCCACGATTTCTACGACAAGCACGGCGGCAAGACCGTGACCCTGGCGCGCTTCCTGCCGATCCTGCGCACCTTCGCGCCGTTCGTCGCGGGCGTGGCCAAGATGCCGTACCCGCGCTTCTTTGGCTTCAGCGTACTGGGCACCATCCTGTGGGTCGGCGGCCTGGTGACCTTGGGTTACTTCTTCGGCAACGTGCCTTTTATCAAGAAGAACCTGTCGCTGCTGGTGGTGTTCATCATCCTGCTGTCCCTGGTGCCGATGATTATTGGCGTAGTGCGCAGCCGCTTTGGCCGCACGTCCTCCGAAGCCAACCCGCACTGATTGCCCGTGTGGTCCTTCAGCGCCTGGCGTCGCCGGCGCCTGCTGGCCAAGCACCCGATTGCCGATGACACCTGGCAACGGGTGCGCCACCACCTGACCTTCCTCGACGGCATCACGCCGGAGCAAGACCAGTGGTTGCGCGAAGCCTGCGTGGTGTTCCTCAGTGAAAAACACCTCACCGCCCTGCCCGGCGTCGAACTGCACCAGGAACAACGCCTGCTGCTCGCCGCCCAGGCGCAACTGCCGCTGATGAACCTGGGCGACCTCGACTGGTACCAGGGCTTTCATGAGATCGTGCTGTACCCCGACGACTTCCTCAGCCCACAACGCCATCGCGATGCCAGCGGCGTCGAACACGAGTGGGACGGCGAACACAGCGGCGAAGCCTGGCAACAGGGCCCGGTGATCCTCGCCTGGCCCGGCGTGCTCGCCAGCGGCCAATGGGAAGGCTACAACCTAGTCATCCACGAACTGGCGCACAAGCTGGACATGCTCAACGGCGACGCCAACGGCCTGCCGCCCCTGCACCACGACATGCGCGTGCAGGACTGGGCCAGCGTCATGCAAGGCGCCTTCGATGACCTCAACCGCCAGCTGGACGCCAACCCGGACGCCGAGACCGAGATAGACCCTTACGCCGCGGAAAACCCGGCGGAGTTCTTTGCCGTCACCAGCGAGTATTTCTTCAGCGCCCCGGATTTACTGGTCAACAGCTATCCAGAGGTGTACGCCCAACTCAGCCGCTTTTATCGCCAGGATCCGTTGGCCCGCCTGGCCCAACTGCAAGCCTGCGACCCTCGCTACTCGCCACAGAGCGAATGACCGTACGACGCTTGGCGCATGGCATCGGCGTCAGAATATGCCTATAATCGCCGCCACTTTTAGGCCAATCCGGCCATGTCATATGGCCAACTAACGGGGGCAACGCCCAATGAGCTACAGCAAGATTCCGGCTGGCAAAGACCTGCCGAACGACATCTACGTCGCCATCGAAATTCCGGCCAACCACGCGCCGATCAAATACGAAATCGACAAAGACAGCGACTGCCTGTTCGTTGACCGTTTCATGGCCACCCCGATGTTCTACCCGGCCAACTACGGTTTTATCCCCAACACCCTGGCTGACGACGGTGACCCCCTCGACGTGCTGGTGGTGACCCCTTACCCGGTCACCCCAGGCT
>NZ_WKCD01000185.1:0-11071 GCF_021606625.1 Pseudomonas sp. PA-4-8C | reverse complement strand
GCTTCGGCCACCTGCGTGCTGAACTTCGATGGCGCCAAAGGCTTTTTGATTGGCGAGGCGAACAAGGGCCTCAACTGCATGTTCACCATGATGAACCACGCACGCCTGGGCACCGGCATGCAGGGCCTGTGCAACGGCGAGGCGAGCTTCCAGGGCGCGATCAAGTACGCCAATGACCGTTTGCAGATGCGCTCGCTGACCGGTGCCAAGGCCCCGGAGAAAGCCGCCGACCCGATCATCGTGCACGCCGATGTCCGCCGCATGTTGCTGACCATGAAAGCCTTCAACGAAGGCAACCGCGCCTTGACCTATTTCACCGCGCAACTGCTCGACACCGCGCACCTGGGCAGCGACGCCGGCCAACGCCAGGAAGCCGAGGACCTGTTGGCCTTCCTCACGCCGATCTGCAAAGCCTTCATGACCGAAACCGGCCTGGAGGTGACCAACCACGGCATGCAGGTATTCGGTGGCCATGGCTATATTCGTGAGTGGGGCATGGAGCAACTGGCCCGTGACGCACGTATCGCCCCGATCTATGAAGGCACCAACGGCATCCAGGCTCTGGACCTGCTCGGGCGCAAGGTATTGGGCAGCCAGGGCAAGTTGCTGCGTGGGTTTACCAAAATTGTGCATAAGTTCTGCGCGGCCAATGCCGAGCATGCGCAGCTCAAGGCCCATGTGGCGCAACTCAATGAGCTGAACCAGCAATGGGGCGAACTGACCCTGAAGGTCGGCACGGCATCGATGAAAAACCCTGACGAAGTGGGCGCGGCGGCCATGGATTACCTGATGTACAGCGGTTACATCATCCTTGCCTACCTGTGGTTGCGCATGGCGATCGCGGCGCAAGCCCAGGATGACCCAGGGGTTGCCCAGGCGAAGCTTGCGACCTGCGACTTTTATTTCAAGCGCCTGTTGCCGCGTACGGCCATGCACCGTGCTGCGGTGGAGGCGGGGAGCGAATGCCTGATGAGCTTACCGGCGCAGGCCTTTGCACTGTAGAGGTCACTGATTGCTCGGGGTCAAAATGTGGGAGCGGGCTTGCCCGCGAATGCGCTGGTACAGTCAAAGATGTAGCGACTGACACGCCGCATTCGCGAGCAAGCCCGCTCCCACAATGGTTTGTATGTGACTTATAAATACTTAATGGTCACGAATGGACCCTATGTGTCTTAAAAGTTGTTCGGGTACACTCGACGCCTGTAAAACCGATCCTATCGAATCACTTTTCACGTTCTCACGAGGTTTGCCATGGCTGATTACAAAGCGCCGTTGCGTGATATGCGCTTCGTCCTCAACGAAGTTTTTGAGGTCGCTAATACTTGGGCCCAGTTACCGGCATTGGCAGACAGCGTTGACGCCGAAACTGTCGAGGCGATCCTGGAGGAGGCCGGCAAGGTCACTGCCAAATCCATTGCCCCGCTCAGCCGCGGCGGCGATGAGCAAGGCTGCCAGTGGGCAGACGGCGCCGTCACGACGCCCGACGGTTTCCCTCAAGCCTACAGCACCTACGCCGAAGGCGGCTGGGTGGGGGTGGGCGGCGACCCGACCTACGGCGGCATGGGCATGCCCAAGGCCGTGTCGGCGCAGGTTGAAGAAATGATCAACTCATCGAGCCTGGCTTTCGGCCTGTACCCGATGTTGACCTCCGGCGCCTGTGTCTCCATCAACACTCACGCCAGTGATGAACTCAAGGCCACCTACCTGCCGAAGATGTATTCCGGTGAGTGGGCCGGTTCCATGTGCCTGACGGAAGCCCATGCCGGTACCGACCTGGGGATGATCCGCACCAAGGCCGAGCCTCAGGCGGACGGCTCCTACAAGGTCAGCGGCACCAAGATCTTCATCACCGGTGGCGAGCACGACCTCACCGAAAATATCATCCACCTGGTGCTGGCCAAGCTGCCGGACGCACCGGCCGGGCCCAAGGGCATCTCGCTGTTTCTGGTGCCGAAGTTCCTGGTAAATGCCGATGGCAGCCTGGGCGCGCGTAACCCGGTGAATTGCGGCTCCATTGAACACAAGATGGGCATCCAGGCCTCCGCTACCTGTGTGATGAACTTCGACGAAGCCGTGGGTTACCTGGTCGGTGAGCCCAACCGTGGCTTGGCGGCGATGTTCACCATGATGAACTATGAGCGCCTGGGTGTTGGCATTCAGGGCCTGGCGTCGGGTGAGCGGTCCTATCAGAACGCGATTGAATATGCCCGCGACCGTCTGCAGAGCCGTTCCCCGCTAGGCGCGCAGGCCAAGGACAAGCCGGCAGACCCGATCATCGTGCATCCGGATGTCCGTCGCATGTTGCTGACCATGAAGGCGGCGAACGAAGGCGGCCGGGCGTTCTCCACCTACGTGGCGACGCAGTTGGACATCGCCAAGTTCAGCGACGATGCCCAGGCGCGCGAGCGTGCCGATAACCTGGTGGCGTTGCTGACGCCGGTGGCCAAGGCGTTCCTTACTGACCTGGGCCTGGAAACCACCGTGCTTGGCCAGCAGGTGTTTGGCGGCCACGGTTACATCCGCGAGTGGGGCCAGGAGCAATTGGTGCGTGACGTGCGCATCACCCAGATCTACGAAGGCACCAACGGCATTCAGGCCCTGGACCTGATGGGTCGCAAGATCGTCGGCAGCGGCGGTGCGTTCTATACCTTGTTCGCCGATGAGATCCGCCAGTTCATCGCCGCATCGGGCCCTGAGTTGGCCGAATTCACCAAGCCGCTAAGTGTGGCAGTGGATAACCTGGATGAGTTGACGGCCTGGGTGCTGGACCGCGCCAAGAGCGACGCCAATGAAATCGGCGCGGCCTCGGTGGAATATCTGCATGCGTTCGGCTACATGGCCTATGCCTATATGTGGGCGCGCATGGCCAAGGCGGCGTTGGGTAAAGAGGGCGAAGAGGATTTCTACGCCAGCAAACTGGGGACTGCGCGTTTCTACTTTGCCCGTCTGTTGCCGCGTATCCACTCGTTGAGTGCGTCGGTAAAAGCCGGTAGCGAATCACTGTTCCTGATGGATGAAGCCCTGTTTTAAGGGTGCGGAGGGCGTGTAAGCATTCTCTTACATGACGTGCTGCTAATCGTCCTCTATCGCCACATTGGATCCACGGCTAATCTACTTCACATGGACGTCGCGCAGGAAGCGCAAAGCAACAACACGGACACGTAGGATTCTGCCAGGATGGCGGAGTGAAATGGATGTCAGGGAAACAGTCTGCAAAGCCCCGCTTCGGCGGGGTTTTCTTTTGCCCGCGAAAAAGTCAGGCGCTTGCCGACGGGGCATTCATTACGTCTTCCAGCAGGGTGCGCAATAACGCCACCGTCGCCTGCTGGCGTTGCACATCGCGGCATACCAACCCGACTTTCAGCGGTACCCTGGGCTCGCTCAAGGGTTTCCACAGCAGTGCCTTGCTGTTGTGCTCGTCCTGGGAGCGCCCAGGCAGCACCGTCGCCAGTCGGGTGTGAGGCAGGCTGTCGAGAATGCCCACCATGGTATTGAGCTCCGCCTGCACTTGCGGACGCCGCCCGAGGTTGGACAGTTGGCCTTGCCAGATCTGCCGAACCTGAAACTCTTCCCCCAACAGCAACATCGGTAACTCGGCGGCTTGTTTGAGCGAGACTTTCTTGAACTCGCGCAACGGATGGTCTTCGGGAATCACCACTTTCAACTCGTCTTCATACAGCAGCACGCCATGCAGGCCCGGTTGACGGGGTGGCAGGTAGCTGATGCCGATATCGAGGGAGCCATTGAGCAACCGCCGTTCAATCTCAAGCCCGGTCAGCTCGTAGATCTGCACCACTAGATGGGGCTGGGCTTTGCGCACGCGCTCAAGCATCTGTGGCACCAGGCTGGTGTGCACGGTTTGCAGCACGCCGATGGCCAGGGTGCGCATGGCTTGGCCCTTGAAATTGCGCAGCGCCTCCACGGCTTGCTGCATGCCATCAATCAGCGGCAATGCGTGGTTGTATAAGGTGTGGGCCGCCAGGGTCGGCAACAGGCGCTTGCTGCTGCGTTCGAACAGGCTGACGTCGAGGTTCTGTTCCAGTTGGCGAATCTGTTGCGACAGCGCTGGCTGGGAGATCGACAGACGCTCCGCGGCACGGCCTACGTGGCCTTCCTCATACACCGCGACGAAATAACGCAGTTGCTTGAAATCCATAAGGTTTGCTTATCGAAAAAGCTGGAAAATCGAAATGGCCGCTGGCCCCCGAGACGCCTAGTCTAGCGCCTATTCGCAGGGCTTACAGGGCCGGATCGGACAATGAACAGCGTTTTTGTTGATAGCGTTTACATAGGCAAGGCAAAAAATCTGAACGCCTCACTGGCAGGTGGCATCGACCAAGGTCAGGTTGCCAGTGGGGGTGAAGTGTGAACTTGTTCCGTCGCTCTGCGCCGAGTCTGGATGACCTGGTTGTGCATGCCCCGCGTGCAGAGGTTTCCAGCCAGTGCCTGATGCCCACTGTGGCGCGCCCGCCCCAGGTGTTTGTGCAGGGGCAGGGTTCCTGGCTTTCGGACGCAGACGACCGCGCCTATCTGGATTTCAGTCAGGGTGGCGGCGCCAATAGCCTGGGCCACAGTCCCCAGGCCGTGCGCGACGCCATTGCCGAACAGATGCACAGCGTGATCAACCCTGGCCTGGGTTTGCACAACCGTGCGCAACTGGACCTCGTCGATCGTCTTTGCCATCACACCTGCAGCGACCAGGCCTATTTGCTCAACAGCGGTGCCGAAGCCTGTGAAGCGGCCATCAAGTTGGCACGCAAGTGGGGCCAACTGCATCGCGGTGGCGCTTACCACATCATCACCGTAAGCAACGGCTGTCATGGCCGTAGCTTGGGGGCGATGTCGGCGTCGGATGTGGCCTGCGAAAACCGTTTCGAACCGCAGTTGCCAGGTTTCAGCCAGGTGCCGTTCAACGATCTACCGGCCCTGCATGCAGCGGTGGATGCGCAAACCGTCGCTATCATGCTGGAGCCGATCCAAAGCGGCGGCGGTGTCATCCCCGCGACCGAACATTACCTCAAGGGCGTCGAACGCCTGTGTTGTGAGCTGGGGATTCTGCTGATCTTCGACGAAGTGCAAACCGGTGTGGGCCGCTGTGGCAGCTTGCTGGCCGAACAACAATACGGCGTGCGCGCCGACATCATTGCCCTGGGCAAAGGCCTCGGCGGTGGCGTGCCGCTGGCGGCGCTGCTGGCGCGTGGTACTGCCTGTTGCTTCGAGCCGGGCGAGTTGGACGGTACGCATCATGGCAATGCGCTGATGGCATCTGCGGGTATCGCGGTACTCGACGCTGTATTGGCGAACGGCTTTCTCGAGCATCTGCGCGAATCCGGCTTGTACCTGGCAGAAGGCCTTGCCCGCCTGGCCTATCGTTACGGCCATGGGCCCTTGCGCGGCAACGGGCTGCTTTGGGGCCTGACACTGTCGGACGATTGCGCCGCAGCAGTGGTCAAGGCCGCGCTGCACGAAGGCCTGATTCTCACCGCCTCACAACCTGACTGCCTGCGCTTTACCCCTGCGCTGAACATCAGCAAAACCCACATCGACGAAATGCTGCTGCGGCTTGCCCGCGCCTTTTCTCGGGTGCGCACCGCTCAAGTGCAATGCCGCAAGGGCATCGCCGTTTGACCCCAGTTTCCTGAACCGTCTCGCGGCATACGCGGCGCCTCCAGCCTGATTCTTTTGGCTGGGGGCGTTTTTTTGTCTGGGTAATTTCTGGTGTGAAAACGTTGATTGAGCCTCCCTGGGAACAGTGGTTTCTTAGCGGACGTCGGCAAGGACCGCCGATGGGGCACAGCGTGCTCGACTTTTAATCTATACCACTGGGTGGTATGTTTTTGGGAAGGGACCTCCATGAAGCTCAGGTTGTTTAAAACACGGCGATTTGCCGAGGCGGCCAACAAAGCCTGGATCTGCGATTCGGAGTTGAGGGAGGCGTTTGGCGAAATGCTGAGGGGGCAGGCAGATAATCTGGGCGGTGGTGTCTGGAAAAAACGCCTCAATCAAAATCGACATCGTTCAATCATATTGGCCAAGGGTAGGCACTATTGGGTTTATCAGTTGCTGTTCGCGAAGAAGGATCAAGGCAACATTACGCAGAGCGAACTTGTTTGGTTTCGATCACTGGCCAAAACTTATGAAAGGTTAAACGAAGCACAGATTCAGCAAATGCTGGATCTCAAGGAGTTTGTGGAGATACATCATGACCAAGAAGTATAAAAGCGAGGCGTTTGAGTCCATTCACCAGTCAGCCAAGGCACTTCATGCTGTCGGCGCCATCAGCAAAACCACTTTGCGAGAATATGATGAGGCATGTTTATCCATGCCAGACCAAATCCCTGCCGAACAGATCAAGCAACTACGGGAAAGCAGCCATGTCAGCCAGCCTGTATTCGCCCGCTACCTGAACACCAGCGCGTCCACGGTCAAAAAATGGGAGTCGGGAGAGAAACGGCCCAGTGGCATGGCGCTCAAGTTATTGAGCATCGTGCAAAAACATGGGCTGGAGATTCTGGCCTGAGATGGCCCAATGCCAGAATCCACTGAACCCTCACGAACCGCCAAGGTCGATTAGCTACACGGCTCACACGAGCCGATTTTCTGGAGCTGACCCATGGACATCATTCGTATCATCATCGCCATTCTGCTGCCGCCATTGGGTGTGTTCCTGCAAGTAGGTTTCGGCGGTGCCTTCTGGCTGAATATCCTGCTGACCCTGTGCGGTTACTTCCCTGGCATCATCCACGCGGTGTACATCATCGCCAAGCGTTGAGGCCCTCAGCCTTTTGCAATGAGCCTTGAGTTGCGCTCATTGCGAAAGGCCAGTTGCTCGATGGTCTGGGTGGCCTGTTCGGCTTCTTCCCGCGCCTGAAGGATGATGCCGTGCTGCTCGGATTTGCTGCAGACCGGGTCGGCATTGCTGGCGTCACCGGTGAGCATGAAGGCCTGGCAACGGCAGCCGCCAAAGTCCTTTTCTTTTTCGTCGCATGAACGGCACGGCTCGGGCATCCAGTCGTAGCCACGAAAGCGATTGAAGCCAAACGAGTCGTACCAGATGTGCTGCATGCTGTGGTCGCGCACATTGGGAAACTGCACGGGCATCTGCCTTGCGCCGTGACAAGGCAGGGCGGTGCCGTCGGGTGTGACTGTCAGGAAGATGCTGCCCCAGCCATTCATGCAGGCTTTGGGTCGCTCCTCGTAATAATCCGGTGTCACGAAGATCAGCTTGCAGGGGTGGCCTTCGGCTTCCAGCTTGGCACGGTATTCATTGGTGATGCGTTCGGCGCGTACCAACTGCTCGCGGGTGGGCAGCAAGCCCACGCGGTTGAGCTGTGCCCAGCCGTAGAACTGGCAGGTGGCGAGTTCGACGAAATCTGCTTCCAGCGCAATGCACAGCTCGATGATGCGGTCGATCTTATCGATATTGTGGCGATGGGTGACGAAGTTCAGCACCATCGGGTAGCCGTGGGCTTTCACCGCTCGGGCCATTTCCAGTTTTTGCGCGAAGGCTTTTTTGGAGCCGGCCAGCAGGTTGTTCACCTGTTCGTCACTGGCCTGGAAGCTGATCTGGATATGGTCCAGGCCGGATTTCTTGAAGTCGCTGATTTTTTGCTCGGTGAGGCCGATGCCCGAGGTGATCAGGTTGGTGTAGAAACCCAGCTTGCGCGCCTCGCCGATCAGTTCGGCCAAGTCCTGGCGCACCAGCGGCTCACCGCCGGAAAACCCCAACTGCGCCGCGCCCATTTCACGGGCTTCGCGAAATACCTTGATCCATTGTTCGGTGCTCAGCTCCTTGCCCTGCTCGGCGAAATCCAGCGGGTTGGAACAATACGGGCACTGCAGCGGGCAGCGATAGGTCAGCTCGGCCAGCAGCCACAGCGGCAGGCCGATGGCGGGTTTCTCAGGCAAGGGTGATCCAGTGCTCAGCACGGGCGACCTCCATGAATTGCTCGATGTCGTCACCCAGCTCCGGTACGCCGGGGAACTGCTTGTCCAGCTCGGCAATGATGGCCGCCACGTCGCGCTCGCCGTCGATCAGGCCGCCGATCAATGCGGCGCTATCGTTGAGCTTGATCATGCCTTCGGGGTAGAGCAGAACATGGCCTTTTTGTGCAGGCTCGTACTGGTAGCGATAGCCCTGGCGCCAGGTCGGTTTTTTACTGCGATCAAAGCTCATAGGGTGATCCCTTTATGCCATACCCGCTGCTCGGTCACGCTGTGATAGGGCGGGCGTTTGAGTTCGTAGGCCATGCTCATGGCGTCCAGCATGCTCCACAGGATGTCCAGTTTGAACTGGAGAATTTCCAGCATGCGCTCCTGCCCCTCGCGGGTGGTGTAGTGCTGCAGGGTGATCGCCAAGCCGTGTTCCACATCGCGACGGGCCTGGCCCAGGCGTGTGCGGAAGTACTCGTAACCGGCCGGGTCGATCCACGGGTAATGCTGGGGCCAACTGTCGAGGCGCGACTGGTGGATTTGCGGCGCGAACAGCTCGGTCAACGAGCTGCTGGCGGCTTCTTGCCAGCTGGCGCGGCGGGCGAAGTTGACATAGGCGTCCACGGCGAAGCGTACACCGGGCAGCACCAACTCCTGGGAGCGCAATTGGTCGGGGTCCAGACCCACAGCCTGGCCCAGGCGCAGCCAGGCTTCGATACCGCCGTCTTCACCGGGCGCGCCGTCATGGTCGAGCAGGCGCTGGATCCATTCGCGACGGATTTCACGGTCTGGGCAGTTGGCCAGGATCGCCGCGTCTTTCAGCGGGATATTCACCTGATAGTAGAAGCGATTGGCGACCCAGCCCTGGATCTGCTCACGGCTGGCGCGGCCTTCGTACATCGCCACATGATAGGGGTGATGGATATGGTAGAAGGCGCCCTTGGCGCGCAAGGCGGCTTCGAACTCCGCCTTGCTCAACGGTGTGTCGGTCATTTCGAATGCTCCTACAATTCAATGCTCATGCCGTCGTAAGCCACTTCGACATTGCGCCGCATCAGCTCCGCTCGCTCGGGAGAGTCTTCATCGAGGATCGGGTTGGTGTTGTTGATGTGGATAAGCACTTTGCGCTGTTTGGGCAGTTGCTCCAGCACTTCAAGCATGCCGCCGGGGCCGTTCTGTGCCAGGTGGCCCATCTCACGCCCGGTGCGGGTGCCGACGCCACGGCGCTGCATTTCATCGTCGTCCCACATCGTGCCGTCGACCAGCAGGCAGTCGCTGCCGGCCATGATCTCCAGCAACGGTGCGTCGACCTTGCCCAGGCCCGGGGCGTAGAACAATTTGCCGCCGGTGCGCAGGTCTTCGACGATCAGGCCAATGTTGTCACCGGGGTGCGGGTCGAAACGATGTGGCGAATAGGGCGGTGCGGCGCTACGCAACGGCAGCGGGGTGAAGCGCAGGTTGGGGCAGGCCGGGATGGTGAAGCTGGCGTCCAGCTCGATGCGGTTCCAGGCCAGGCCACCGTTCCAGTGGGTCAGCATGGTGAACAATGGGAAGCCGGTGCTCAGGTCTTCATGGACCATGTCGGTGCACCACACCTGGTGTGGGCAGCCTTCGCGCAGGCTCAGCAGGCCAGTGGTGTGGTCGATCTGGCTGTCCATCAGGATGATTGCGCTGATGCCAGTATCGCGCAGGGCGCGGCCCGGTTGCATGGGCGCAAAGCCCTGGAGCTGCGCGCGGATATCCGGCGATGCATTGCAGAGCACCCAGTTCACGCCATCGTCGGAGATCGCGATGGACGACTGGGTACGCGCGTGGGCCCGCAGGCTGCCATTACGAAAACCTGCGCAGTTCACGCAGTTGCAGTTCCACTGCGGGAAGCCACCGCCGGCGGCGGAACCTAGAATCTGGACAAACATGATCGCTCCCTCAAGCACAGCTCAAAACAAAAACGCCCCGGGCGAACCGAGGCGTTGTATTACTCAGCCAATCAACGGCTGGCGAAGTACATGGTGACTTCGAAACCGATACGCAGATCAGTGTAAGCAGGTTTGGACCAGGTCATATTCTTACTCCTATCAAGGGATGGGACGTTCACTACCAAGTAATACATATAGTCCACCTCCCATTGGAGATGTTCAGATATTGCTGCGCAATGTTACGCAATTTTATTCAAGTTAGCGCTGTCTCGGTGGAGAAAGCCTGTTGCAGGGTTGGCAATGATCACGACGCCGCTTGCCAGTCGTCGTTGATACACCGCCCGTTGGCCACGCATTGCCAGCCGCCTGCGGCGTCATTGAGTTGCTGCGCGGCGTGCTGCACATCCTCGCGTGTGCGCTGTTGAATCAACTGTTGAAGCTGATCCAGATAACGCGACGAATGACCTGCCAAGTGCGCATGCCAGAGCAACTCGGCAGCCTGGTTGACGGGTAGCGCCTGGGCCGCGAACTGCTGCGCAAGGGCCTGGTTACCCAAGTCGGGGCAGCGCTCGATCAACGACGGCAGTTGTTCGAGGAAGGCCTGCAACTGTTCGACGATGCCGTCCAGAGAAGTGCTGGGCGATTGCACCCCAAACAGCAGGCCGGTTTGGCCGTTGATTTGTCGGATGCCACTGAACACGGCGTAGCCGATTTGCAGTTCGACTCTCAAGCGCTGGTAGAACGGCCCTTGCAGCACGTGCCCGAGTAACCGCCAGTTGGCTTCATCGGCGAGGGTTTGCACAGGCGTTGGGCAAAATAGCAGTAGCGCCGCCTCGCTGGATTCGGTGTTGACTGCGTGCCAGCGCTTTTGTCCGTCAAGGGCCTGAGGTGTGAAAGGCAGAGTTGCCGGTTGCCCAGGCAACCGGGCCGCTGCGGCTTTGATCGCCGCTTCACAGCTGGCGGGCAAGCCTGTGACCAGCCCCTGCCAGCGTGCTGTGGCCCAGGACGCTGTCGTCCCCTGAGGCTCGGGTTGAACACCGGCACAGCAAGCAGGCAACGCCTTGAGCAGTTCCCGGATGGCGATCATCGGCACGGGAGCGGGCGGTGGCAAAGGTCCATTCGAGTCACTCAGACACCGCGCCAACGCTTCGAGCACCGCCGGCATGGGCTCGTGGAGGCCGTGCATCTTTACCTGCCAGTCAGTGGCGATAGTTTCGCAAGAC
>NZ_WKCD01000184.1:0-11096 GCF_021606625.1 Pseudomonas sp. PA-4-8C | reverse complement strand
CTTATAGACATTTGTTACGAGCCAACGGGAGGGCGAGACTACATCCACCTCATTCGCATGACCGCTTATCAAAAGTTTCCTGCGCGACTTCTAAAAAAGCTTGAATCCCTTAAAGATGACGATGCTTCTTATTGTGTATTCGAGAACCTTCCGATTGATAACACATTTGGCAGCCCGCAGGGCGACGCTAATAGCTTGAACTTCAAAAGCGGTTATCTTTCTGAAAATGTGCTGGTTGCCCTGGGCAGTTTGATAGCGGAGCCCTACTCCATCAAGCATGAGGGGCCAAAACTGGTCAATGACTTGGTACCGCATCCGGAGGCCTTGGGCGAGTATACCGGCAACGGTTCGGACGTGGAGTTGGACCTGCACACCGAGAATGCCTTTCAGGCTTATGACTCCCGTGGAGACACCTCGCCGCTGGCTCTTTTGCTTCTCGGCGTTCGCGGTGACCCTGCCGGGGTGGGCCCGAAAACCTGGGTTGCCGATGCGAGGGAAGCCCTTCAGGCTCTGGAACAGGCCGATATTGAAATCCTATATGGCAAACATTTCATCATTCGTCAGCCCTACCGCTGGAGGAACAGTACCGCAGGCGCGAAAGAAACTCATGTATACCCAATTCTGAGCGGCCCGCTGACTCACCCTAGAGTCACTGCTGCGTTTTACCCGGACATGGTAATTGCCGCTGATCACGAAGCACAAAATACCCTGTTGAGGTTTTACAACGCGCTTAAAAGCGTAGCGCGGCCGCTGGACATTCAACCTGGCAAGTTGGTGTACATCAACAATCGTTTCATGCTCCATTCGCGTGATAAGTTCACCCCCAGTTTCGATCCAGAGGGGCATGCGTACCGTTGGATCCAGCGTTTGTTCATCACTAACAACTTGTGGAACTTCCGCTCATTCAACAAGTGTGGCGCGCGAATCTTCGAACCCGTTACTCGATGATATAAAGAGATAAATTAAATGTCGAACCATAAGCCATATACGTCAATTATTCATAATATAGGCACTTTTCTCACGGGTGATCTCGCAACTCCACTCATTACAGCCGATACCCTCGTCAGTGTTGATGGAATGATCACCTACGTTGGTCAGGCAGTAGATGTAGATTTTTCACACGCAGACCTGCTGATTGACGCCAAACAGAGCACGGTCATGCCAGGTTTGATCGACAACCACACTCACCCGACCCTGGGTGAGTACAGCCCGCGCTCTGGCAACCACAGTTGGATCTGGCACTCCTTGCAGGGCGGCGTGACGAGCATGATCTCTGCCGGTGAAGTGCACGTTCCGGGGCTACCGACCGACAGGGTCGGTACTATCGCCATGGCAATCGCAGCGCAGCGCTCTTTCTCCAATGCGCGCCCTAGCGGAATAAAAATGGAAGCCGGCGCGCCACTGCTCAACGATGAATTTTCGGATGAGGATTTCGCCGCAATGGTTGCTCAAGGCATCAACCAACTGGGAGAGGTCGGGATTGGCCCTGTCAAGTCAGTCAGTCGTGCAGCTGAATTGGTCAAAATGGCTCGCAAACACGGCATGACCTCTATCACCCACACGGGCGGTCCTTCAATTTCTACTTCCCAGAGCATGGGCGCAGAAGAGATCCTTGAAATTGCGCCCGATATCATCGGGCATATCAACGGCGGCTATACCGCACTGGCACCGAGCCAAATCAGATGCCTGTGTGAAGGCTGTCTGGGTGCCTTGGAAATCGTACATAACGGGAACGAGTTCGCGGCGGTCACCACCCTCAATTACGCACGAGAAATGAACCAACTGGACCGTATCGTCATTGGCACAGATTCTCCTGCCGGATGTGGGGTTCCCGCGCTTGGTATGCTCAGGGCAATTGCCTTGCTCAGTAGTTTCGGCGACGTACCACCGGAAAAGGCCGTCTGCTTCGCAACGGGTAACACCGCCAAGGTGCGAAAGTTGAATCGCGGGATTCTGGGCGTCGGAAGAGAAGCCGACATTCTGATCGCCTGCGGGCCTTTGGGAGGAGCGCAACCCAGCGTACTTGGAAGTTTCAGCAGTGGTGACCTTCCAAGTATTACCTCGATTCTGATCGATGGGCGCCTGGTCGTGAGGCAATCCAGGAACTCGCCACCGCCGTCTGTCACACCTGAAATAACTCTGCGTACCTAATAGCAGCGTCCCGAAAGGGACGTCGCCTCGAGAGCACTCATATGCACAGAATTCTGCCCGAAATTACGCGCAGAGGGCCTACCGTACTTGCATGCGGTTGCGCAATTGGATTGGCTATTCCCTATCTTGCAGACTTGGCGAGGCCGTTGCTCCCCGTCATGGTTTTCATATTTGTTCTGGGCACTCTGCTGCGTATTAACAACGCTGAAGTCATCACTGCAGCAAGAAACTTGAAAATATCTCTGATATTTCCAGCCCTGATGGTGGTGGCTTGCCCTTATATTTTTGGAATGCTTTCGCTTTACCTCACCGGCAATCAAGAACTGTCCCTTGCGATAGCCATCGCTGTTGCCGCCCCGCCCGCCAGCGGAAATGCAGCCGTCGCGAGAATGCTCGGGCTTGACCCTTCCATGTCGTTGGTGACTGCACTCTGCTCAATGGCAATTATCCCTGTCACCGCTCCGCTGATACTCCACCTATTCGCTGATGGCCTTTCACTCTCCTTGAACCCTGTTGATCTGGCGATCAGACTGGCCGTGTTGATAGGAGGCGCCGAAGGCGCTGCTATTTTGATACGTCGTTTTTCCCACACCTTCGTCGCCACGCACGGCCTGGCTATTGACGGTATTGTCGTCATCGCGCTTTTCCTCTTTGCAGTAGGCACGATGGCGGGCATGCAGCAGGTAATTCTGGAGACCCCTTCGTTGGCCATCTCAATGATCGCCATCGCCTACTGCATCAACGTTTGCCTGCAGCTTCTCATGGGCTGTTTATATCCCGGATCATTGATCTCCAAGTTCACCATGGCACTCAACGGCGGCAATAGAAATGTTGGACTATTATGGTCTGCTCTTGGTGTCAGCTTATCGCCCACAATGGCGTTGTATTTTGCGTGCTGCCAACTGCCTATTCACACCATGCCGAAGATACTGCAGTTTGTTTTACCCAAAATTGAAAGCTATTTGAACAAACTGGTTTTAAGCAAGAACCGAATCTGAGCTATTACCGCCTGGAACAGCATAAAAATGATACTCACGCCAGAAACTATCAGGCAGATTGCCGAACGCTCTTCGCTGGAGTCTACTGCCTGCTCTTGTGTTCGGGGCTTGTCGCAGGGGTGGGAAACCTTACCCAAAACACTCGAGGCGAGCAGCCTATTGCGCTTCATAGGCGAAATCTCGAGCGATAGGGCACAAGAACTCAGCCTTGAGGAATACCACCCGAACGGTACCCATTTCTGGTCTGAGGACGCGCCTATCTGCTTTGATTTCTTTCCTTATAATATTTCAAGCATCTGGGGCTGTAAGTGTTGCTCGAGAGCATTCCTCAGGTTTACAGAAGCAGGCGCCTATCACTCCGAGCAACGCATCCGTATTTTGCGTGCGTCGCTGATTAGCAACCCTGTTCAAGAAGAGCACGTTGAGGATTAGCCGTTCTTGAGCCGCCCTCCCTGCCCATAGCAAGGATATAAGCCTCAGGCTTTATTCGCTACCAACCCGCGATCACTCATGAAGGCCTCCAGCCGCGAGCGCATCCAGCGTTCCGCCGGGTCGGTGTCGACATGGCTGAGCCACACCATCGACAAATCCAGGGTCGGGGTTTCGAACGGGAACGGCTCGCAGAACAGGTTCCCGCTGGCGGCCATGGCCTGGGCGGTGTAATCCGGCAGGCTGGCGATCATGTCGGTGCCGGCGAGCAAGGCCGGCAACGAGCTGTATTGCGGCACCGAGAGCACCACATGGCGTTTGCGGCCCACCTCGGCCAGCCACTCATCGGCAAACCCGGCCACGTTGGCGGTGTGGGACACCAGCACGTGGGGCCGTGCGCAATATTCGTCGAGGGTCAGCGGTGTGTCCGAGGCATCGGCGCGCAGCAGGCACGGGCGAATGTGCCGCAACAGCTTACGCTTGGCATTGGCCGGCAGCCCGCGGGTCTGGGTGATGCCGACGGTAATGTCGCCGGAAGCCAGCAGGTCGGGAATGCGCCAGTAGTCCACATGCTGCACCACAAACACCACCTGTGGCGCTTCCTGGCGCAAGGCGCGCAGCAAGGGTGGCAGCAGGCCGAACTCCACATCATCGGACAGGCCGATGCGGAAAGTCATGGTGCTGATGGACGGGTCGAAATCATGGGTCAGGCTCAGGGCCGAAGACAGCGAATCCAAGGCCGGCGACAGGTGCTGGATGATCTCCTCCGCGCGCGCCGTAGGCTCCATGCGATGGCCGACACGAATAAACAGCGGGTCGTTGAACAGGGTACGCAGGCGGTTGAGGGCCGAACTGATGGTCGGTTGGCCGAGAAACAGCTTCTCCGCCACCCGCGTCACATTGCGCTCGAGCATCAGTGCTTCGAAGACCACCATCAGGTTGATGTCGGCCTTGCGTAATTCATTGCGATTCATCGGCGCCTGCCCCTTTCCCCAAGACAAGCGGCAGTTTAGGAAGGCTGGGGAGCTGCGTCTATGTGCACGGTAAAACATGTGGGCTTGCTCGCGAAGGCAATGGTTCAGCCGACGACTCCGTTGACTGACACACCGCCTTCGCGAGCAAGCCCGCTCCCACAATTAGACCGCGTTTTACCTGATGCTCAGGGCTTTAGCGGGCGCTCCTGGTCACGTTCGGAAAGCTCGGTGCCGTCGTCCGGATGCTTCCAGGTTTGCGGCTTTTCGTCTTCGCGCGGCTGCCGGGGTTCTTCACGCTCCGGCTTGTTGTGCTGCTGTTCGTTCCCCATAGCGACCTCCGCCGATAAGAATTGGACCCAGGTTCAAGCATAGAACACGGCAGGCCATTTTGAAGCCGGCTCAGATTGATAGCCAACACACATCAATCAATCCAAATTTGTCACTTATCATTTCTAAATGTGTCAGCCACTATCCCAAGTCTTAAGCGAAACAAGCACTTTAAAAAGAACGCTGGAGACACAAAACCATGACGACCCCTTCCCGGCCTGCGGCTGCCCCCTCGAAAGTAGGCGCGGTATTGCGCGTTACTTCGGGCAACTTCCTCGAACAGTTCGACTTCTTCCTGTTCGGTTTCTACGCCACCTATATCGCTGCCGCGTTCTTCCCGGCCGCTAATGAGTTTGCGTCATTAATGATGACCTTCGCCGTGTTCGGCGCGGGCTTCCTGATGCGGCCATTGGGCGCGATTATTCTGGGTGCCTATATCGATGACGTGGGCCGTCGCAAAGGCTTGATCGTGACCTTGTCGATCATGGCCAGCGGTACGCTGCTGATCGTGCTGGTGCCGAGTTATCAGACCATCGGCCTATGGGCACCGTTTCTGGTGCTGTTGGGGCGCCTGCTGCAAGGCTTCTCGGCCGGCGCGGAACTGGGTGGCGTGTCGGTGTACCTGTCCGAAATGGCCACGCCGGGCCGTAAAGGCTTCTACACCAGCTGGCAGTCGGGTAGCCAACAGATCTCTATCGTCGTTGCCGCGGCTCTGGGTTATGGCCTCAACGTGTGGATGGAACCTGCGGTGGTGGCTGATTGGGGCTGGCGGATTCCGTTTGCCGTCGGTTGCGTGATCATTCCGTTTATCTTTGTGCTGCGTCGCAACCTGCAGGAAACCGAAGAGTTCGCCAACCGCAAGCATCGCCCGACCATGCGTGAAGTGATGGCGACCCTGGTGAAGAACTGGACCGTGGTCATCGGCGGCATGCTGATGGTGGCCATGACCACCACCGCGTTCTACCTGATCACCGTGTACGCACCGACCTTCGGTAAAACCGTGTTGCACCTGAGCACCTCGGACGCCTTGCTGGTGACCTTGCTGGTTGCGATCTCGAACTTTTTCTGGCTGCCGATCGGCGGCACGTTAAGCGACCGCTTCGGCCGTAAACCGGTGCTGATCGCCATGACGGTGCTGACTGTCCTTACGGCTTATCCGGCATTGTCCTACGTGGTCAACGCCCCAAGCTTTGCGCACATGCTGGAAACCCTGCTGTGGTTCTCGTTCCTGTATGGCATGTACAACGGCGCGATGATCCCGGCGCTCACCGAAATCATGCCGGTGGAAGTGCGGGTGGCGGGCTTCTCCTTGGCCTATAGCCTGGCGACGGCGGTGTTCGGTGGCTTTACCCCAGCGATCTCCACCTGGTTCATTCACATCACTGAAGACAAGGCTTCACCTGCGTATTGGATGATCTTCGCCGCGCTGTGTGCCTTGTGTTCGACCCTGGCGCTGTATCGCCGCGCCAATACCCGTGGCCAAGTCATGCAGGAGGCCGCGCAATGAAGCCGCTGTTCAAGACCCTTACCGCTGTCGTGCTCGGCACCCTGGCGCTGACCGCCCAGGCCGAGCAACTCAAGGTCATGACCTCGGGCGGCTTTACCGCCGCGTATAAATTGCTCGGCCCGCAATACGCCGAGCAAAGCGGTGACACCCTCGACACCATCCTTGGCCCGTCCATGGGCAAGGCGCCGGAAGCGATTCCCAACCGTCTGGCCCGTGGCGAACACGCCGACGTGGTGATCATGGTCGGCTATGCCCTGGATGAACTGATCAAACAAGGCAAGGTTGACCCCGCCTCCCGCGTGGAATTGGCGGACTCGCGGATCGGCCTGGTGGTGAAGGAAGGTGCGGCCAAACCTGCGATCAATACCGATGCCGAGCTCAAGGCTGTGCTGAGCAAAGCCAAGTCGGTGGCCTATTCCGATAGCGCCAGCGGCGTGTATGTCGAGAAGGAGTTGTTCAAGAAACTCGGCATGCCGGCCAAAGGCACCATGATCGAACGCGTGCCGGTGGGCGAGCAGGTAGCCAAGGGCGATTACGAAGTCGGCTTGCAGCAAGTGGCGGAGTTGTTGCCGGTCAAGGGTGTAACGTTTGTGGGCAAGATCCCGGAAGACGTGCAGTCCGTTACCCGTTTTGCCGCCGGTATTCCGGTGAACGCCGAACACCCGGAGCGGGCCAAGGCGCTGTTGCAGTTCATGGCATCGCCCGAGGCCCAGCCGGAGGTGCAATCCACCGGCCTGGACTCGGTGTCACGCTGACCGGAACGGCATCTCCCGCACCAAACGCTCCAACTCCAGCGCCGCCGGTGGCAACGTCCGCCCGCGGCGCTTGATCAAGCCCACATTGCGCAGCACATGAGGCTCTACCAGCGGCACACTGACCAGAATCGGGTGAGTGTGCGCCGGCATCGCAATCGACGGCACCATCGCCACGCCCAGCCCCGCCTCCACCAGCCCGATCATCGTGGTCACATGGTGGGTCTCGCAGATACTCGGCTTTTTCACCCGCACCCCACGCAGGGCCTGGTCGAGCAGGAAGCGGTTGCCCGACGTCTTGTCCACCTCAATGTAGTCATGCTCATAAGCCTCGGTCCAGCTCACGCTGTCACGCGCAGCCAGAGGGTGATCCCGCCGGCAGGCCAGCACGTAGCGCTCCTGCAGCAGCAACTCGAATTCCACCTCATCGGCCAGGCTGCCGCTGAAACTCACGCCAAAGTCTGCCTCGCCGCTGGCCACCGCATTGCTCACCTCGCCGGCACTGGCATCCAGCACCCGCAGGCGAATCTTCGGGTACAGCTTGTGGAATTCGGAGATCACGTGGGGCATGAAGTAGTACGCGGTAGACGGCACGCAGGCGATGGTGACGTTGCCCATGCGTGTGGACGCGACGTTGCTGATGCCCATCAAGGCGATGTCCAGATCATCGAGCATTCGCTCCACCTGGGGCAAAAACGCGCGCCCGACCATGGTCAGGCTGACCCGCCGCGTGGTGCGCTCGAACAGCTTTACATCCAGCGCGGATTCAAGCTTTTCGATACGCCGGCTGAGGGCCGGTTGCGAGATACGGATGGCCTCGGCAGCGCCACGAAAACTGCCCTTGTCCACCACGGCGCGAAAGGCTTGGAGGTCGTTGAGGTCGAAGTTGATGATCACGGGAGGCAGGCCAGAGTGGTCGAGGTGGCGAGCATTATCGTATGGGAGCCGGTGGGACGCCACGTGTGCCGAGAGGGTTTGTCGAGATCATCCTGTTACACATATGAAGTCATACATATCAGCAGGTTATCGGCCGCCTGCGGCCACGCGATCGCCAAAACGGGTCAATACTTGGAGCCTGACCTACACAACTGGAGACGTAGCAACTCATGCAAACCTACCCCTTCTGGATGGACGACGAGGCGCCGGGCATCGGCATCGATCAGTTGCTTCTTGCATCGCGCCAATGGTCGAGTAGGATTGAATCCTACTCACCTGCGGCGGATACCCCCATGCGCTCAACCCAGCAAATGAGCATCACCTTGCCCCTTGAAATGGCAGCACTGGTCAAAGCCAAGGTGGCTGCCGGCGAATATGCCAGCGAAAGTGAAGTGATTCGCGACGGCCTGCGGGCGTTGCTGGCGCGTGATCGTGCCATGGAAGACTGGCTCAGAGACGAAGTTATCCCAGCAGCGACCGCCCTTGAGGCGAAGCCTGAGCTTGGGTTATCGCCAGAACAGGTCCGCGAACACATGGCCGCCAGACGTCAGCGCAAAGGCACAGGGGAAGCGTGAGCTACTCGGTAGTTTTTTCGCCCGAGGTCTTGGCGCAACTCGATGCACTCGAAGACTACATCAGCGATGTCGGCTCCCCTCCTGTAGCGGCGCGTTTTATCGACAATCTTGTCAGCTACTGCGAAAGCCTTGCCCTGTTTCCCTTGCGTGGAGTGCGCCGTGACGACCTGCTGAAAGACTTGCGCATCACTCACTATCGTCGCAGCACCATTATTGCTTTCTGGGTGAGGCCTGATTTCAAAACGGTATCGATCATGGGCGTGTTTTATGGGGGGCAAAACTACGCGGCGTCGTTGCATGCAGATGAGAACGAGCACCCAACAAGGACTGGAAAGCCTGCTGAAAACTGATCAGCAGGCTTTTAGCGTCTTCCAGGCTGTTGGCGTACTGAAAAACGCCTGCGCATTACTATTCAACGTCTCCAGGTGATAACCACCCTCCTGCACGATCAGGCACGGCAGCCCCAGCCCTCGAATGTACTGCCCCAACCGCGCAAAACCTTCCCGCGTCACCGCGACTTTGCTTTGTGGGTCCAGCTCGTAGATATCAAAACCCAGTGACAACACCAGCACATCCGCCGAGAAGTCCTTCACCGCTGCCAGGGCCTGCTCCAGCTTTTCGAAGAACACCGCTTCGCTGGCACCATGGGCCATCGGCAGGTTGAGGTTGTACCCTTCGCCGGCGTCGTTGCCTTTTTCCTCGGCAAAGCCTGCTACGCCCGGATAGAAGTTGGTCGGGTCGCCGTGGATCGACACATACAGCACGTCGTCGCGGTCGTAGAAAATTTCCTGGATGCCTTGGCCGTGATGCATGTCGGTATCGAGCACGGCGACACGCTGGAAACCTTGGCGCAATGCCTGTGCCGCCACGGCCGCGTTGTTGATGTAACAGAAGCCACCGGCCGCGTCGAAGCGGGCGTGATGGCCCGGGGGCCGGCACAAGGCATAGGCGGCAGGTGCGCCATCGAGGATGTCACCCGCTGCGGCAACGGCGCTCTGGGCTGACCAATAAGCCGAGCGCCAGGTCAGCTCACCGATGGGGCAACTGCCATCGGCCAGGTAGCGCGCAGCCTGGGCCAGGATGCCGCGCAGGGCATTGGGTTCACGTACGAAGATGTTGGACATGACTTCGTCGCCCCAGTCTTCGGGGATCTCTTTCCAGCGCTGATGAGCTTCTTGAAGAAAAGCCAGGTAGGCGCCACCGTGCACGGCGAGCAACGGATCCAGACCGTAATCGGCTGGTTGATGGATATCGAAGCCCAGGGTTTGCGCAGCCTGCAGCAGGTTGCGCGCACGCTCGGGAACCTCCTGGGGCGTGCGCATCTGGCCGCGAGAGTAGTAGCTGCGTGGATGATGCAGGAGTTGTTCGGGGTGAAAAAACGTCTTCATGAGTTGCTCCTGGATAAACACAGAACCTGTGGGAGCTGGCTTGCCTGCTCCCACAGGGGCATGGCGTCAGCCTTCAGAAATGAACACGCCCGGCGCGTTTCAACACGGCGTTGAGCAAGACATCGGTGCCCTGGCGCACATCGTCGGGCAAGACATCTTCGGCTTCGTTGTGGCTGAGGCCGCCGACGCAGGGGATGAAGATCATCGCGGTGGGGCAATAGCGCGCCAGGTGAATCGCATCGTGGCCGGCGCCGCTGACGATGGTCTGCTGGCTGTAGCCCAAAGCGTCCACCGCAGCCTGCACGCAGGCCACGCACTCGGCGTCGAACGGCGTGGCCGGGCTGACCCAGTGCGGTGTGATGGCGACGCTCAGGCCACGGTGGTCAGCGATTGCCTGCAGGCGTGCGCGCACTTGCTGCTCCATGGCGTCGATATCGGCGTCGCGATGATGGCGCAGGTCGACGGTAAAATTGAGCAAGCCGGGAATGGTGTTGCGCGACGACTTGGCGATGCTCAGCTCACCCACAGTGGTGAGGCCCTGCGGGGCAAAATCGGCGGCGAGGTTTTCCAGGGCCTGGATCATTTTCGCCGCGCCGTACAGCGCATCTTTACGCAACGGCATTGGCGTGGTGCCGGCATGCGCAGCCATGCCTTCGACCCGCACATCGAGCCAGCGAATCGCTTGACCACCGGTGACTACGCCGATGCTGTTGGCGTTGTCTTCCAGGATCGGGCCTTGCTCGATATGCGCCTCAAAATACGCATCCACTGCGCCACCCAACGGGCGCTCACCATTGTAGCCGGTGGTGCGCAACGCCTCGGCCACGCTGATACCATCGACATCGGCGGTGGCCAGTGCCTTGTCCAAGGCGAGCGTGCCGGTGAATACCGCCGAGCCCAGCATGGCCGGGGTGAAACGGGCGCCCTCCTCGTTGGTCCACACCGCAATTTCCAACGGCTTGCGCGTCTGGATGCCGTGGTCGTCTTTACAACTCTTACGCTGCCCACGGAGGTCGAAGCGGGTGAGGCTTCGGGGGTGGCGGCGTCTTCAACAGAAAA
>NZ_WKCD01000183.1:0-11097 GCF_021606625.1 Pseudomonas sp. PA-4-8C | reverse complement strand
GACATCGCCAGTTCGATATTCGACAGCGGCACAAAGTGCAGCAGCATGGCGTACAGCGCCCCGGCAATCCCGGTGACCGCGCCGGACAGCACGAACACCAGGATCTTGAAGTGGCGCGTGTCGTAGCCGATGGCCGAGGCGCGGGTTTCATTCTCGCGGATCGCCATCAGCGTGCTGCCAAACGGTGAGGCGATCACCCGACGTGCGCCGATGAAGATCAGCAGGAACAGCACCGCGACAAAACCATAGAACGCGCGGGCATCGGCCAGGGACAGCAGCACGGTGTCACCCATCCGGATTTCCGGGCGCGGCACGCTGAGCAGGCCGTTGTCGCCGCCGGTCCAGTCGCTCAAGGTGTAGGCGACAAAGTAAGCCATCTGGCTGAACGCTAACGTGAGCATCACGAAGTAAATGCCCGTGCGGCGAATCGCCAGGGCGCCCACCAGCAAGGCCAGCACGCCACCGGCCAGCGCTGCGCCCAGCAACGCCATGAACAGGCCTATTTGCAGGTGGATCATCAACAGCGCCGCACAATAAGCACCGGCACCAAAGAAGATGCCTTGGCCGAAGGACAGCAGCCCGGTGTAGCCCAGCAGCAGGTTGCAGGCCAGGGCGGCCATGGCAAAGATCAGGATCTCGGTGGCCAGGGTCGCCGAGGGCAACACCAACGGCAGGCCGATCAGCACGGCCAGCACCCACAGCAACATGGCTCTGGATTGGGTCTTGGCGAACGGCAGGGGGTTTTTCTCGCTCATGTCAGGCTCTCCCGAACAGGCCGTAAGGGCGTACCAGAATCACCACGGCCATGGCGCCGTAGATCATCAGGCTCGCACCCTGGGGCCAGAGTGTGGTCATCAGGCTTTGCACCACGCCCACCAGCAAACCGCCGACCAGCGCACCGCTGAACGAGCCCATGCCGCCGATCACCACCACCACGAAGGCGATGCCCAGAATCTCCGGGCCGACGAAGGGCTGGGCGCCGCGCAAGGGCGCGAACAACACCCCGGCGACACCGGCCAGAGCGACGCCGAGGGCGAAGGTCATGGAGAACAGGCGGAAAATATTGGTGCCCAGCAGCGACACGGTTTCGGTGCTTTCACTGCCGGCGCGCACCAGGGCACCGAAGCGCGTGCGCTCCAGCAGCAGCCACAGGCCCAGGCCCACCAGCGCGGAAAACACGATGAGGAACAGGCGGTAGTAGGGGTAGACGAAATCACCCACCACCAGCACGCCGCGCAACAGTTCCGGCACGGCGACGCTTTTGCCCACCGGGCCCCAGATCATCACGCTGGCTTCCTGGATGATCAGGGCGATCCCCAAGGTCACCAGAATCTGGAACATGTGCGGCAAGTGGTAGATGCGCTGGATCAGCAAGCGCTCGATCACCCAGGCCAGCGCGGCCACCACCAGCGGCGCGATCAGCAGCGCCAGCCAGAAGTTGCCGGTAAGGCTCACGGCGGTGTAGCAGATGTAGGCGCCGAGCAGGAAGAACGCGCCGTGGGCGAAGTTGACGAAGTTGAGCAAGCCGAAAATGATCGTCAGCCCCACCGCGATCAGGAAGTAGATCATCCCCAACCCGAGGCCGTTGAGAATCTGGAACAGGTACAGATTAAGCATGCAGGCACCCTCCGCAGACGGCCGCTTGCACGGCCCTGCGCGACAAAAGTTAAGCGGTCAGCCGAGTGTGCAGCCCGTCGCCTCGACTGCGGGGAACGACTGGCCAGCGCTGAGCACTTTGGCCAGGTCGTCCTTGTCGGCCATGTCGCCGCTGGCCTTGCCGATCAACAGGTAATAATCCTTGATCACCTGGTGGTCGCCGGCGCGGATCGACTCCTTGCCGGTCGGGCCTTCGTAGCTCAAGCCCTGCATGGCCTTGGCCACGGTCGGGCCGTCGAAGCTGCCGGTGGCAATGATGGTGTCGAGCATGACTTTGGTGCTGATGTAGTCGGCGGCCAGCGGGTAGGTAGGGTTGATGCCGTAGGTGGCCTGGGTGAGCTTGACCAGTTCACGGTTGAGCGGGGTGTCGACCTGATGCCAGTACTGCGCGCCCAGGTACACGCCTTCGAGCACATCGCTGCCCAGTTCCTGGAATTGATCCAGGCCGGCAGACCACACCAGCAAGACCTTCATGCGTTCCTTGATGCCGAAGTTCACCGCCTGGCGCAGGGTGTTGGACGATTGGCTGCCGAAGTTGAGCAGCACCAGCACATCGGGCTTGGTGGAAATGGCGTTGGTCAGATAGCCGGAGAATTCCTGTTCTTGCAGCGAGTGATAGCTGTTGCCCACGTGTTCCAGGCCATGTTCCTTGAGCACGTTCTTGGCGCCTTCGAGCAAGGCTTCGCCGAACACGTATTGCGGGGTGATGGTGTACCAGCGCTTGGCGTTCGGCAGCAGCTTGATCAGCGGCACCATGGTTTCGCGGATCGCGCCGTAGGTGGGGACCGACCAGCGGAAGGTCGCCTTGTTGCAGTCCTTGCCTGTAACTTCATCGGCGCCCACCGGGGTCATGAACACGCCGCCGACCTTGTCCACTTCCTTGGCCACTGCCAGGGCGGAAGACGATAGCGTGCAGCCCTGGAAGAACCGCGCGCCGTCCTGCTGTATGGCCTCCTGCACCTTGCGCACCGCCTTGCCGGCGTTGCCTTCGGTGTCGATGACCTTGTAGTTCAGCGGGCGGCCGAGCAATTGGGGGTGTTGTTGCACCGCCAGGCGCGAACCCATGTCGGCAAATTTGCCATAGCTGGCAAAGGCGCCAGACATGGACTTCAGGCCGTAAAAGGTAAAAGGCTCGGCGGCGAATGCCGAACGCACGCTCAGCGGAAGGCTGAGGGCGGCGGCTGCGGTGAGGCTGGCTTTCAATAACGTACGACGCTGCATGGGGTGACTCCCTGGTTTAGTTATTGGCAGGAGCGGCAAGGGCGATACGGTGGAGCAAGGGCCTGTGGGCAGGCTTGTTATTAGATGTGGGAGCTGGCTTGCCTGCGATGCAGGCGCCTCGGTATTACAGGGAAGGCCGAGTCGATGCCATCGCAGGCAAGCCAGCTCCCACATTGATCGGGTTCCCACATTGGATGTTCGGTGTGTTTAAGAGTGGTCGAACTCCAGTAGGAAGTGCGGGCTTACCTGGCCTTCCAGCGCGGTCATATGGTGTTCGGCATCGCACATGTGTTCATGCATCAAGCTGCGTACCGCGCTTTCATCCCCAGCGCGAAAGGCGATCAGCAGTTGCTTGTGATAGTCGAGGTTGGCCGCGTCGAACTGCTTGCGCTTGGGCTTGTAGGCCTTTTTCAGCACCACCAGATCGCGCAGCAAGTCATTGAGAAACTGCGCCATGAAACTCAGCAGCGGGTTGGGGCACGCCCGGGCCAGCAGGTTGTGGAACTCCAGTTCCGCCAGGCGCTGTTCGCGCTGGCCGGCTTCGCTGTCTTCGGGGGCGCTGCAAAACTCCACGTTGGCTTGCAGGGCGATGTAATCGTCTTCGCTCAAACGCCCCAGCACCGACACTGCCAGTTCCACTTCGATGACCTTGCGCAGTTGGTAGACCTGCTCGCCGTCCAGGTGCTGGAAGTGCAGGTAATTGCGCAAGGCGCGGCTGGCCGGTTCAGTGCCGGCCTGATTCAAGTAGGCCCCGCCGCTGGGGCCGGTGCGTGTGCTCACCAGGCCTTCGACCTCCAGCGCCTTGAGCGCTTCGCGCGCCGAGCCCTTGGAACACTGGAAACTTTCCATCAGCTCGCGTTCGGTGGGCAGGCGGTCGCCGGGCTTCAAGGCGTCGGTGACGATCGAGCGCTTGACCGACTCGACAATCACATCGGACAGCTTCTGGCGTTTGCGGCGTAGCGGTCGACTCAGCATGGCGGTGATTTATCGTATTAATGCGGATAAATAGTACTTAATAACGATTGGGCAGGGGCGTCAACGCAAGGGGTCGTTTTCGGTGAATAGGGGTCGTAAATGCGCAGGTTATTCCCAGGCGCCCAAATCCAGGCAGCGTGCGGACGCCGGCGGCTGTTTACCGTAAGCGAGGAAATCCCCCAGCCAACGGCTCACGCAGCCGTCGGCGCCTGCATATGCCGACTCCTTGAGCAAGAGTTGCTCGACACCGGTGGCGAGTGGTTCGCCAGGTTCGGTATTGATCAGCACCATGCGCCCGACGCGCTCGGGAAACAGCGTGCCATAGCGGCTGCCCAGGCGAGTGGCCGCGGCATTGCCCAGGTAGTTGAGACGTGCCTCGCCCAGTTGCCCGCGCACGAACTCCATATCCTGCGCGGCCTGTTCCACGCCATTGCCTTGGCGCAGGTCGCGGGTGCTCAGCTCGATCACGTCATAACGGTCGACCAGGGTGCGATAGGCCTGGGTGGCAAGCGACTCCCAGCGACTGGCCAGGTGAAGGACGAAAGGTGCGCCTTTGGCCTGTTGGGGGTCGCCTGCCTGGATGAACACCACACCCTCACGGTTGAGCGGCTGCCGTGCGCCTACCCGTGTCACGCTCAGGCGTATGCGGCCGCGCTGGGGGGCGGCATGGTCGCGGGGCACGCTGACCAGGCCGCATTGGGTGCGGCCAACCACTTCGGGGTCCAGGCGCGCTGTTGCAGTGAGTGGGCAGTCCAGCAACCAGTCGATCGCGGTGGGGGCGATCAAGGGCTCGGCCAACGCCAGGTTTGGTATCAGCCAGAAGCCGATGCAGGCCAGGCCGTTTACAAAAGCGCTGGGTTTCATCATGAGGTCCCGGGCATCCGTGTGATAACGGCTTTTTTACCAAGGACCTTGGGGTGGAAAATGTAAGGTGAAGAAACAGCTTGTGTATGAAATATGAGTTTCGTTTATCAGATATCGGTGTTCCAGCCACCGCCTAGCGCTTTGTACAGGGCGATGCTGGCCTGCAGGCGCGACAAACGCAGCAGTACGTTCTGGTCCTGGGCGTCGTACAGGGTGCGCTGGGTTTCCAGTACCGTGAGCAGGTCTTCGGCGCCGGCCTCATAGCGGCTTTGGGCAATCTGGAAGGCGGTCTGCGCCTGGTGCAGTTCCTCGGTTTGCCACTGGCGTTGCTGGTCCAGGCGGGTGATGCTGCTGAGGGCTTTTTCCACATCGGCAAAGCCGTTGATGATCGCCCCGCGGTAGGTTTGCAGCAGTTCATCCTGGCGTGCCCGAGCCTTGTCGCGCTCGGCGCTCAGCCGGCCATTGTTGAAGATCGGCGCCATCAGGCCCGAGGTCAGTGTGTAGAAAGGGCTGCGCAGGATCTCTTCGGCCTTGGACGCGCCCGAGCCGAGCGTTGCGCCCAACGTCACCGTCGGCAGCATGGCCGCACGGGCCACCGTGACGTCGGCACTGGCCGCCGCCAATTGGGCCTCGGCCTGGGCGAGATCGGGGCGCCGGCTCAATAACTGGCTGGGCACGCCGGGCCCGATACTCGGCCAGCTCAGTGCATGGAAGGGTTCTGTGCCCAGGTCCAGGGCCTGCACGGGCTGGCCGAGCAAGGCGGCGAGGGTGATCTGCGATTCTTCGGCCGATTGCTCGATCAGCGGCAGTTGCCGTTGCTGACCGGCCACCAGGCTTTTCTGTTGTGCCAGTTCCAGGGCCGTGGCGGAACCGGCATCAAAGCGGGTCTGCACCAGGTTCAGCACATTGCGCGCATTCGCCAGGTTGAGCTCGGCAATCTGCAAACGCTGGCGTGCGGCCAGGGTTTGCGCGTAGCGGTCGGCGACGTTGCTGAGCAGGGTCAGCTCCACGTTGGCCTGATCGAACTCACTGGCCTGCAGGCTGTGCACGGCGCTGTCGCGCGCAGCGGCGCGGCCACCCCAGAAGTCGATTTCGTAGCTGGCCGTGAGGTTGGCGTCATAGTTGGTGACGGTCCTGTTGCTCTCGGTGGCGTCCAGCTCCGAGTTGCCGCTGCCGCGCAACAGCCGTTGACGGCTGGCGCCGAGGTTGAACTTCAGCTCCGGCAACAACGGTGCACCGGCGATCACCGCCGTGGCCTGGGCCTGGCGGACACGCGCCATGGCCGCCGCTACGTCGAAGCTGTCACGGCGGGCCTGGTCGATCAGGCGGTTCAACGCCGGGCTGCCAAACTGCGTCCACCAGTGTTGGTTGGTGGCTTGGTTTACCTCGTGCTCGGCATAGTGCCAAGCGGCGGGCGCAGCGATGCCGCTGTCGATGGCGGGCGGGTTAGCGCCACAGGCCGTGAGCAACAGGCACACACTGAGCGCTGACAGTTGTGGAGTGAGAGATCGTTTATTCACTGGTCAACGCCTTAACCGGATCGAGCCGGGCAGCTTTACGGGCCGGCATAAAGCCGAATACGACACCGGTAACCAGTGCACAGCCGAACGCACCGAGCACCGCCACCAGGGAAAACTGCACCGCCACTTCAGCCAGTACCAGCACGCCGCCCACCAGCAAGGCCAGGGCAATACCGAACAGGCCACCGACCACCGAGAGCATCACCGCTTCGGTGAGGAACTGGCGCAGGATGTCGCGCTGGCGTGCCCCGGTGGCCATGCGGATGCCGATTTCACGGGTGCGTTCGCGCACGGTCATCAACATGATATTCATCACGCCGATGCCGCCCACCAACAGCGAAATCGCCGCAATCGAGCCGAGCATCAGCGACAGGGTGTTCTGGGTACGCGCTTCGGCCTGGATCATCGCGGCATTGTTGGTCAACTCGTAGTCGCGCTTGCCGTTGTGCAACTTCAGCATCAGTTGGTCGATGGCGCGTTCGGCTTCATGCACCTTGCGCGCATCGGTGGTGGCAATCGCCACGTATTCGGGGTTGTAGCTGCCGAACAGGCGGACACTGGCGGCGCTGTAAGGAATGGCGACACGGTCGTCACTGTCCTTGTTGCCGGAGCTGGAGCCTTTTTCCGCGAGCACGCCGACCACCTGGAAGGGCACGTTCTCGATCAGGATGTACTGGCCGATGGGGTTGGCCACGTCCTTGAACAACTTTTGGCGGATGCGCGCGCCGATCACGGCGACCGTGGCGGCGGCGCGTTCGTCGGCCTCGGTGAAATAGCTACCCTCGACCACCGGCCAGTTGAAAATCTCCGGGAAGTTGGTGTCGTTGCCCCCCACATAGGCCATGTAGTCGACATTGCCGAAGCGCACGCCCGCGTCGGTGCCGTTGACCGGCATGATGCGCTTGACCTGAGGCAGCGTCGCCAGGGCGGCGACGTCGTTGAGGGACACAATACCCAGCGGCGTACGCGGGTTGGGTGAAGAACCGCTGAGGTAGATGATATTGGAGCCGAACGCGCCCATTTGCGCCATGACCTGGCGCTTGCTGCCTTCGCCCACCGCCAGCATCACCACCACCGACGCGACGCCGATGATAATGCCCAGCAGCGTCAGCGCCGTGCGAAAACGGTTGATCCACATCACCCGCCAGGCGGCTTGCACCGCATCCAGTAATTCAGCTTTCCAGGCACCATTGTGCTCGGCGCCGTCGGCCAGGCGTTGGCGCAGGTCCACGGCGTGCAAGGCGCCGGCCGCCACGCTGGGTGTGGCTGCGCGGGTGTCAGCCGAGTCGCTGATGATCTGGCCGTCGCGAATCTCGATGATGCGGTTGGCCCGCGCCGCCACTTCACGGTCGTGGGTAATCAGGATGACCACATGGCCCTGGCTCGCCAGTTCGTCGAGCAAGGCCATGACCTCGGCGCCGCTGTGGCTGTCGAGGGCGCCGGTGGGTTCGTCGGCGAGGATGATATGGCCGCCGTTCATCAGGGCGCGGGCGATGGACACCCGTTGCTGTTGCCCACCGGACAACTGGTGCGGCCGATTGCCGGTGCGTTCGGCCAGGCCCAGGCGGGTGAGCAGGGCGCGTGCGCGGGCATGACGCTCGGCGGCGCTGATGCCAGCATAGATCGCCGGCATCTCGACGTTTTCCTGGGCAGAGCCTGAGGGAATCAAATGGTAGCCCTGGAACACAAAACCGAAGGCTTCGCGGCGCAGCCAGGCCAGTTCGTCGCTGCCCAGGTGGGCAACGTTTTCCCCGGCGAACAGGTAGTCGCCCTCGGTGGGGCGGTCGAGGCAGCCGAGGATGTTCATCAGCGTCGATTTACCCGAGCCCGACGCGCCGACAATGGCGACGAACTCGCCGGCATGGATCGACAGGTCAATGCCACGCAACACATCGACCTGCGGGCTGTCGCCGCCGCCGTAGGATTTGCGAATGCCTTTGAGTTCAATCAGCGGCGTGGTCAATTCAGCCCCCATGGCTGTCAGCCGGGCCGATCAACAGGTGGTCGCCCTCGTTCAGCCCGCCGAGTACTTCGACGCGCAGGCGGTCGCTGATGCCCAGGCGCACTTCGCGGTCTTCGATGGCACCGTTTTTGGCCACCACCCGGGCGATTTGCGCTGCGGAGCCAGGCACGCCTTGCAAGGCTGCGACCGGTACGGTGAGGGCATCTTTAACCTGGCTTGCGACGAAAAAGACCTGGGTGGTCATCTCGGCCATCAGCGCGTTGTCGGCGTTGTCTACGTCGAGCAGCACCGTGTACAGCACCACTCGGCCAGTGCCGCTCTTGCTGGTACTGCTCGGGCTGCCGTTGCTCTGGGTTTCGTTCAAGGGCTTGGGCGGGATCGGCAGGATCTGGCGCACGGTGCTGGTCCAGCGCCGGCTGCCACCGCTCAGGGTGGTGAAATACGCGCTCATGCCGGGTTTGACATGGCCGATGTCGGCTTCGGAAACTTCCGCCCACACGGTCATGGGCGACAGCTTGGCGATGCGCAGGATCAGCGGGGTTTGCTGTTGCGCGTTGAGGGTCTGGCCGACGCGCGCGTCCACGGCCACCACGGTGCCGGTCATCGGCGCGTAGATGCGCGTGTAGCCCAACTCGGCTTCGTCGCTGCGCAGGCTGGCCTGGGCCTGGCGGATCTGTGCCTGGAACATCTCGACCCGTGCCTGGGTCGCGTTGAGTTCAGCCTTGGCGGTCTGCACGTCTTCTTCGCGGGTGGCGTTGCCGGCACTCAGGCGCTGCTGGCGCTGGTACTTCTGGCGGGCCAGTTGATGCTGGGCTTTCTGCTCCTGCAACTGGGCCTGCAGGTTTTCGATGGCATAGCGGCTGGCGTCGAGCTTGGCTTTTTGCGTGGCGGGGTCGATCTCCACCAGCAACTGGCCCCCTTGGACCTGGTCGCCGGCCTCGACGTGGATCTTGCGGATCTGCCCGGAGGCCTGGGCGCCGACGTCTACGTAACGTCGCGGTTGCAGGGTGCCCAGGGCGGTGACGCTGTTTTCGATGTCGGCGCGGGTCACGGTGACGGTGGCCAGGGCGTCGCGGCCCGGCGTCAGGCCCTGCCAGGTGGCAAACGCAACGATGGGAATCAGGCACGCCACCACAAGCAGGGCGCGTCGGGCAGGTCGAGGGCGTTTCATCGGTAGCTTCCAGCCAGGAAAGTTCGGGGCGCAGTCGCGCAGAGCTGACAGGTAAACGAGGAAAATGCCCGGGAATTTAGGCTGTTACATAAGTAGTTACAGCTCGGTTGGAGAAAAAATTCGACCGCTGACGAGAGAGTTCTTTAAAAGTAGATGAGAATTACTATAAATTGCACACGCTCAAACTGCCATCATCGGTGATGGCAAAACCGCCATTGGTTGCGGGTGCATTCAGGTAAGCGGATGTGCTCTTGGGTTTTTCGCGAGCAAGCTCGCTCCTACAGGGGGGGCGTCGTTGGTATTAAGGCCGTGGGGTCAGGAGTCATGGTGGAAAACTACTATCGCGAGCTGGTGTGTTTCCTCAACGCCAAGCTGGGCAACCGTCAGGTGGCCGAAGATGTGGTGCATGACGCTTATGTGCGGGTGCTCGAACGCTCCAGCGACACCCCGATCGAACAACCGCGCGCCTTCCTGTACCGCACCGCCTTGAACTTGGTGATCGACGGCCATCGGCGCAATGCCGTGCGCCAGGCCGAGCCCCTGGAGGTGCTGGACAGCGAAGAGCGCTTCGCCGCCTGTTCCCCCCACGCCAGCCACGATCAGGGCCAGCGCCTGGAGATGCTCGAGCGCGCCTTGGCCGAGCTGCCGGCGGCCTGTCGCGACAGTTTCCTGTTGCGCAAACTCGAAGGCCTGTCCCACCTGCAAATCGCCGACCGCCTGGGCATTTCCCGCAGCCTGGTGGAAAAACACATCGTCAATGCGATGAAGCACTGCCGGGTGCGCATGCGCGAGTGGGAAGCGCACTGATCGGCTGTTAGTTAAATTTTATTTCACTGTCCTCGTTTCCTATCAACACACGGCCTGTTGTTCAGGCCATGAAGGTATTCCCGCCCCATCGCCAAGGGGCTTATCCAGAGGACACTGGAATGACACAGGCAATTGCTTCGCCCGCGGTTCATGACCTGATCGGGATCGGTTTCGGCCCTTCGAACCTGGCGCTGGCCATCGCCCTGCAGGAGCGTGAAAAGGCCCAGGGCAAGCTGGACGTGCTGTTTCTCGACAAACAAGCCGACTACCGCTGGCACGGCAATACCCTGGTGACCCAGAGCGAACTGCAGATTTCCTTCCTCAAGGACTTGGTGACCCTGCGCAACCCCACCAGCCCGTACTCCTTCGTCAACTACCTCAAGGCCCACGACCGCCTGGTGGACTTCATCAACCTGGGCACCTTCTACCCCTGCCGCATGGAGTACAACGACTACCTGCGCTGGGTGGCGGGGCAGTTCCAGGCCCAGGCCAACTACGGTGAAGAAGTGCTGGCCATTGAGCCGATCCTGCATCAGCAGCAGGTCGAGGCGTTGCGCGTGATCTCCCGCGATGCCCAGGGCGAGCAGCATGTGCGCACCACCCGTTCGGTGGTGGTCAGCGCCGGTGGCACGCCGCGCGTCCCCGACGCCTTCAAGGCGCTCAACGGCGACAGCCGGGTGTTCCACCATTCCCAGTACCTGGAGCGCATGGCCAACCAGCCGTGCGTAGACGGCAAGCCGATGCGCATCGCCGTGATCGGCGGTGGCCAGAGCGCGGCCGAAGCCTTTATCGACCTCAATGACAGCTTCCCGTCGGTGCAGGTCGACATGATCCTGCGCGGCTCGGCGCTCAAGCCAGCCGACGACAGCCCGTTCGTCAACGAAGTGTTCTCACCAGCTTTCACTGACCTGGTGTTCCAG
>NZ_WKCD01000182.1:0-11173 GCF_021606625.1 Pseudomonas sp. PA-4-8C | reverse complement strand
GGTATTGGTGCTAGCGGTGGACTGGTTCATGGGCATCGGCCGGGCGCTGACTAACCTGATCGGCAACTGCGTGGCCACCGTGGCAATTGCGCGCTGGGAAAAAGACATTGATATCCAGCGCGCCAACAAGGTGCTCGACGGCCAGCAAGGCTATGCCTTCCAGGCCAAGAAACCGGTGCTGCCGGCGCATCAGGAGTTCTAGGACAACACCCATCCAATGTGGGAGCTGGCTTGCCTGCGATAGCGGTGGGTCAGCGTCAAATGTAGTGCCTGACACTCAGTCATCGCAGGCAAGCCAGCTCCCACTTTGGACCTTCGCCAGACTGAATACTGTATGAGCAACATCAAGGAGCCTTCGACGTGATCAGCACTTCAACCGTCGTCAATTCAGTGGTAGAAAAACTGCGCGCCGCCTTGGCGCGAGGCCAGTGGCGCCGCGGTGAAATGCTGCCCGGTCAACGCGAACTGGCCGAACAGCTGGGCATCAGCCGCCCGAGCCTGCGTGAAGCGGTGATCGTGCTGGAAACCCTCGGCCTGGTGCGCTCCATGCCGGGCAAAGGCGTGGTCGTGCTGGAAAGCAGCGTCAGCGAGCCGCAATCGAGCGACGCCGTGGCCGATGCCAGCCTCGAGGACATCCTGCAACTGCGCTACACCCTCGAACCTTTCATCGTCGGTTTGGTAGCCCAGTCCATCAGCAGCAAGGAAATCGGCCAACTGCGCCTGACCCTGATGGACATGCGCGAAGCCCTGGATGCCGGCGATGCCGAAGCGGGCATGAACGCCTATATCGACTTCCATGAGGAGCTGTTCGCCCTGACCTCCAATCCGATCTTCCAGAACGTGGTGCAGCAAACCAGCACCGCGCTCAAACAAAGCGCTCAGGTATTGCGCAACTCCCCTGAACACCTGGCCGAACGCCTTCAAGAGAACGAAGCCGTGGTACGCGCCATCCGCAACAAGAACAGCGCCCTGGCCAGTGCCGAAATGCGCCGGCACATCCTTCAGGAAGGCCTGCGCATGGGCATTCGCTTGAATATCCCGGACGACCATCTGGGCAGTTGATTTTCGGAGACCGGCCATGAACGCTCACGCCTTGCAACGCAATTGCACCCTCACGTCCCTACGCTGGACGCCCGAAAAAAAGCCCTCGGTGGACGACATCTACCCACGCTTGTTCGACGCCATTCTTGAGCAACGCATTGCGCCCGCCAGCCGCTTCACCGAAGAAGGCCTGGGCGAGCTCTTTGGCGTGAGCCGCAGCGTGATACGCCGGGTACTCGCCAAGCTGTCCCATCAGCAAGTGGTCATCCTGCGCCCCAACCAGCGCGCCCAGGTCGCCGCGCCGGATGCCCAGCACACACGGCAGATCCTGGAAGCCCGGCGCCTCACCGAGATTACCGTGGTGCAACTGGCCTGCGCCCAGGCCACCGCGATGCAGATTCGCCAACTGCGCGAGCTGATTGCACAGGAGCGCGACGCCATTGAGCGTGACCAGCGTGGCCCGGCGATCCGGTTTTCGGGAGAGTTTCATCTGCAACTGGCGCACATGGCAGGCAACGCACCGCTGGCACAGTTTCTCAACAGCCTGGTGCCGTTGACGTCGTTGATCATTGCGCAATTTGAAGCAAAGGCCTGCACCTATTGCGCGTGGCAGGAGCATGTGGCGATTGTGGATGCCGTGGAACAGCGCGACGCTCACACGGCCGTCGCCCTGATGACCCAGCATCTGGATCACCTGGAAACCCGACTACTCAAACACCACTGACTCCAAGTGAGTAAAGTTAAAACTGTGGGAGCTGGCTTGCCTGCGATAGCGGTGTACCAGTGACCAAATTATTAACTGACCCGCCGCTATCGCAGGCAAGCCAGCTCCCACATTGATCGCATTCCAGATCAAACAAAAAGCCCCCGCATCTCACGATACGGGGGCTTTTGGTTTAGCGAGGCATCAAGCCGGTTGCAACACCGACTGGCCACTCAACGCCAGGTCCAGCAACTCACGGTTGGCCACCGCGTACATGGCGTAGTCCGTGCCCACTGCAGCACGAATTTCCACCATCATGGCGCGCCAGCGATCAGCCATGTCCTGATGCTGCTCAAGCCACAGGGCCACGCGGGCTTCCATGTCTTGTGGCGCATCGGCCATTTGCAGGACGGAGATGGTGATCGCCCGTTGCTGCCAGTCCACGTCATCGCGGAAGGCTTCGCGGGCCTGGGCCTGCCAATTGTTGGCAACCGGCAGATCGCTGATCTGCTGCAGGTACCACGGCAAGTCCAGGGCGCTGCCGACGGCGAAGTAGGCCTTGGCCACTTCGGCGGCGTCATGCCCGGTCACGTCGGCGGCTTCGATGATCGGCAGCAAGGTGTACAGGTGGGTAGTACCCGCAACCATGCGCGCCAACAACTCCGGTACGCCGGCCTGGGTGTAGGCCTGGTAGCGGTTCTGCCAGCCTTCGCGGGTCGGGCCTTCCAGCAGTTCGTCGAGCTTGAGGCCCAGCGCGGCCAGGTGCGGACCAAAGTGCGCGGTGTCACGCCCGGCGTCTTGCTCGTTGCGACGGCTGCGCAGGAACCAGCGCGTAGCGCGACGGCCCAGGCGCATCAGTTCATCCATCAGCTCCAGTTGCACGTCAGCGGAAACCTGGTGGTCCAGGGCTTCAATCTGACGGAACCAGTGTGGGAGATGGAAGATGTCCCGCACGATCACATACGCGCCCGCCACGTTCGCCGGGCTCATACCGGTGGACTCTTTGAGTCGCTGAACGAAGGTGATGCCCATGTGGTTGACCAGATCGTTGGCGATCTGGGTGCTGACGATCTCGCGCTTCAGACGATGGCGACGCATGGCTTCGCCGAACTTGGCCACCAGGCTCGGCGGGAACGCGGTCTCCATGTCACGGGTCAGGTACTCGTCATCCGGTACCAGCGACTTGAGCAACGCTTCCTTGAGGTCGATCTTGCTGTACGAGATCAGCACCGACAGTTCCGGACGGGTCAGGCCCTTGCCGGCAGAGGCGCGTTCAGTAAGCTGTTCCTCGGTCGGCAGGTACTCGATGGCGCGGTCCAGCTTGCCACGGCCTTCCAGGTCGCTCATCAGGCGCTTGTACTCGGCAGCGCGCTCGTAAGCCTTGCGCGCAGCCAGGGACAGGGCCTGGGTCTGCTTGTAGTTGTTGCCCAAAACCAGGTTGCCGACTTCGTCGGTCATGCTCGCCAGCAGCTGGTTGCGCTGCTTGTCGGTCATGTCACCGGCCTGCACCACTTCGTTGAGCAGGATCTTGATGTTCACTTCGTGGTCGGAGCAATCCACGCCACCGGCGTTGTCGATGAAGTCGGTGTTGGAACCGCCGCCATTGAGGCCGAATTCCACACGGCCCAACTGGGTCATGCCGAGGTTACCGCCCTCGCCCACTACCTTGCAGCGCAGCTCGTTGCCATTGACGCGCAGTGCGTCGTTGGCCTTGTCGCCCACATCAGCATGGCTCTCGGTGCTGGCCTTGACGTAGGTACCGATACCGCCGTTCCACAACAGGTCTACCGGCGCCTTGAGCAAGGCGTTGAGCAGTTCGGTCGGGGTCAGCTTGTCGGCCTGGATGTCGAAGCGTTCTTTCATCTGCGGCGAGATGGCAATGCTCTTCGCGCTGCGCGAGAAGATACCGCCACCTTCAGACATGATGCTGGTGTCGTAGTCGGTCCAGGCCGAACGCGGCAGTTCGAACAAACGCTTGCGCTCGACGAAGCTGGTGGCCGGGTTAGGGTTCGGGTCGATGAAGATATGCAGGTGGTTGAAGGCTGCGACCAGTTGCAGTTTGTCCGACATCAACAAACCGTTACCGAACACGTCACCGGCCATATCGCCGACGCCCACCACGGTGATGCTGTCTTCCTGCACGTTGATGCCGCGCTCACGGAAGTGACGCTGCACACCCACCCACGCGCCCTTGGCGGTGATGCCCATTTTCTTGTGGTCGTAACCGGCCGAACCACCGGAAGCGAACGCATCGCCCAGCCAGAAGCCGTAGTCGATGGCAATGCCGTTGGCGATGTCGGAGAAGGTCGCAGTGCCCTTGTCCGCCGCCACCACCAGGTACGGGTCATCGTCGTCATGACGCACGACGTTGGCCGGCGGCACCAGGGCGCCGTCTTTCAGGTTGTCGGTGATGTCCAACAGGCCAGAGATGAAGATGCGGTAGCAGGCGATGCCTTCGGCCGCGATCTCGTCCCGGCTGCCGCCCAATGGCAGGCGACGCGGCAGGAAGCCGCCCTTGGCGCCCACCGGCACGATCACCGAGTTCTTCACTTGCTGGGCTTTTACCAGGCCAAGTACTTCGGTGCGGAAATCTTCTTCACGGTCGGACCAGCGCAGGCCGCCACGGGCCACGTTGCCAAAGCGCAGGTGCACGCCTTCGACCCGTGGCGAGTACACGAAGATTTCAAACTTCGGCACGGGCTTGGGCAGCTCGGGGATGGCACGCGGGTCGAACTTGAAGCTGAAGTACGACTTGTTCTGGCCGTTGGCATCGGTCTGGTAGAAGTTGGTGCGCAGGGTGGCCTTGATCAGGTCCAGGTAGCGACGCAGGATGCGGTCTTCGTTGAGCACCTGAACGTCGTCCAGGGCGCTGAGGATCGCTTGCTCCAGGCGTTGCTGCTTGTCTTCCAGGTCGTCGGCAGTGAGCTTGCGCGCCAGGTAGAAGCGGGTCTTGAACAACCGGGTCAACTCGCGGGCGATGTCGGTGTGGTTGTTCAGGGTGCTGGCGATGTAACCCAGGTCGAAGCCCAGGCGAATCTGCTTCAGGTAACGGGCATAGGCACGCAGCAACGCCACGTCGCGCCATGGCAGGCCGGCGGTGAGGACCAGGCGGTTGAACGCATCGTTCTCGGCATCGCCATGCACGATGTGCACGAACGCATCTTGCAGGGTGTCGTTGAGCTGCTGGATATCCAGGTTCACGCCTTCGGCGGCGATGAACGCAAAGTCATGGATCCAGAACTCACGGCCATTGGCGTGACGCAGGCGATACGGGAACTCGCCCAGCACACGCAGGCCGAGGTTTTCCAGGATCGGCAGCACGTCGGACAGCGCCAGCGGCGTATCGGCGTGGTAGAGCTTGCAATGCAGTTCACGTTGGCCGGAGACCTGGCCCAGCGGCTGATAGAAGCTCATCACCAGCGGGTTGGCTTCGGTCAGGCTGTTGAGGTGCTGCATGTCGACCACAGCCGAATGCGCGGCGAAACGCTCACGGTAGCCGGCCGGGAAGCCTTTGGGGAAATCCGCCAGCACGTTGGTGCCCTGGGCTTCGCCGAAGCTTTCCACGACCAGGCTGGCGTAGTCGTCCTGCCAGCTGCGGCAGGCCTGCACCACTTCTTTTTCCAGCTGCAGCGGGTCGATGTCCAGGCGGTTCTTGGGGTCAACCCGCAGAATCAGTTGCACACGGGCAAGGACGGACTCGGAGAAGAAGGTCCAGAACTCGCAGTCCGAGGCCTTCAGACGGTCCATCAGCACTTGCTGGATCTTCTGGCGCACTTCGGTGGAGTAGATGTCGCGTGGCACGTAGGCCAGGCAGTAGCAGAAACGACCGTAGGGGTCTTTGCGCAGGAACACGCGGATCTTGTTGCGTTCCTGGATCTGCACAATCGACATCACGGTGCTGAACAGCTCGTCGACCGGGGTCTGGAACAGGTCGTCACGGGGCAGTACTTCCACCACCTGGGCCAGCTCTTTACCCAGGTGCGCCTTGGCCTGGAAGCCCGAACGACGTTCGATCTCGGCCACTTTGCGACGGATGTAGGGGATGACTCGCACGCTTTCGCCGTACACCGAGGAGGTATACAGGCCCATGAAGCGGTGTTCCTTGATGACCTTGCCGTCGGCGCTGATCTCGCGGATCGACACGTAGTCCGGGTAGGCCGGGCGGTGCACGCGGCTTGGGTGTGCCGCCTTGGCGAACGACAGTACGGTCGGCTCGCGCAGGTAGGCCACAGCGTAGTCTTCGATGCGCAGGTCTTCGGCGGTGAGGCCGGCGCGCAGCAGCTTGGTCAGACCGAGGAAGGAGCTGGCGTCATATTCGATATGACCGCCGTCCGCCTCGTCACGTACCACGAACTCTTCGTAGCCCAGGAAGGTGAAGTGGTTGCCCACCAGCCATTCGAGGAAGTTCTTGATCTCGGTCTTTTCTTCGCCGTCGATGGCGAACGCACTGGCGTCGATACCGGCCAGCAGGTCCTGGACCTTGGCTTTCATCGGTTCGAAATCGGCCACGGCTACGCGCACTTCGCCCAGTACCTGCTCAAGCTCTTTGCTCAGCACGTTCAGTTCGGCGGCATTGGCGCAGCGGTCGATCTCCAGGTACATCAGCGATTCTTGCAGAATGCCGTCGCCCTGGGTGCCCTTGGGCAGGATTTCCAGCAGCTCGCCCTTGCTGCCACGACGCACGCTGAGCACGGTGGTTTGCAAGGTATGGATGCTGTAGCCACGGCGATTCAGCTCGGTGCGTACCGAGTCGACCAGAAAGGGCAGGTCATGGTGCAGCACTTCGACCGCAGTATGCGTCGATTGCCAGCCATGACGCTCATAATCGGGGTTGTAGACCCGCACTTGCGGTTGGGTGTGATCAAAGCGCTCAAGCAGGCGCCAGGCAGACAGGGTGCAACCGGCCAGGTCGGAAAGGCGACGCTGGGTCAGTTCGTCCAGAGAAATGATGCCGAAGAATTGCTCAGCGAACAGCGCCACTTGTGGCAGTGCCTGTTCGCTGATGTGCTGCGCCAGTGCCGCTTGCAGTTGGTGCTGGAAGTCGGCCTTGCTGGCTGCGGTGAAGAACGCCATCTGTGGTACTCCGCTTGGGCTTGTTATTGATGAAAGCGTCGCGTGTTATCCCCTTGCGGGGAGACCGTCAGCTCTGTTCGCTGGTGTGCTGACAAGCACCATAAACGAATCAGGGTGACAGGTGGGTGAAGCTGGACAGGACAGTCAGGTCACATACAACTTCCATACGGCATGCCCCTGGCCAGGTGACGATACGACGGGCAGGTCAGGCGCCTGGCACAGGGCACATCCGTTGCGCAGCTTAACGAGTGTGGGAAGAGCGCTGCTTGCGACGCTGCGACATATTCGGTCATCGGTAAGCAGGGTGCCGGTTGCAACTTGGGCAACCCCGGATTTTCGGTAGAAAATCTTGCTACTTTGAACACCATCAGTACCAGAAATGACCGATCCGGGCCGTGAGGTCATGCTCAAGTTCCGACACAGGATGAAGCACAAAATTCGCCGCGGTGGCACAATTGCCCTCCCCTACACAGGATTGCCCCATGCTGCAGCTGAAAACCGACGCCCTGATGGCCACCCCGTGCGACGACGAAGAAGACAACATGGCCATGCTGTGCTGTCACGGCAAGAACGGCGAAATGTTCATGCTCACCCGTTATCCGGATGAAGATGAAGTGGAGCTGACCTGGGACTACGAACCTTCGACTCTCGATGGGCTGAAAGTGACGTTGGGCGACACCACCTTATTGATCGAACTGGCGGCCGGCGATGCCGATGCCCTGGGCGGTAAGGACCAGTTGGAGATCGCCCACAGCACCGCCGCGTCAGACATGGCCGAAGTGCAGGAAACCCTGCAGAACATCCTCACGGGCACAGGCACTTTCATTCGGATCTGAGTGCACCGTAGATCCCATGTGGGAGCTGGCTTGCCTGCGATGCGGGCGGTGGGGTCTTTCAGCCAGACCGAGTTGAGGCCATCGCAGGCAAGCCAGCTCCCACAGTGATCGTGCTCTACCTACCCAGCCGTTATGCCTTGCGCACCGCAATCCTGTAAGTTTGGCCAAAAATACCCATCAAGCCGTTAGTCGCCGCACCCCGCGATGCATTAAAGTAAACGCCCCAGGCCCGGTGTTTTGTCACAACACCCAGGCTCATCTTTCCAGGAACCGTCATCGATGGAACATCGTGAAGCGCTGCTTGCGCTGCGAACCTTTCTTTCTACGCAGATTCTCGGCCAGGAAAAACTCATCGATCGCCTGCTGATCGCCCTGCTCGCTGACGGCCATATGCTGGTCGAAGGCGCACCGGGGCTGGCCAAGACCAAGGCGATCAAGGAGTTGGCCGAAGGGATCGAAGCGCAGTTCCATCGTATCCAGTTCACCCCCGACCTGTTGCCCGCCGATATCACCGGCACCGAGATCTATCGCCCGGAAACCGGCAGCTTTGTGTTCCAGCAAGGGCCGATCTTCCATAACCTGGTGCTCGCGGACGAAATCAACCGTGCCCCGGCCAAGGTGCAGTCGGCCTTGCTCGAGGCCATGGCCGAGCGCCAGGTCAGCGTGGGCCGCAGCACTTACGAGCTGTCGCCGCTGTTTTTGGTGATGGCCACGCAAAACCCCATCGAGCAGGAAGGCACCTACCCGCTGCCCGAAGCCCAGCTCGACCGGTTCCTGATGCACGTCAAGATCGGCTTCCCGGACGCCGCCGTCGAGCGCCGCATCCTGCAGCAAGCCCGTGGCGAAGCACTCAATGGCGAAACCAAGCCCGAGCGTCGGGTCAGCCAGCAGGCCATCTTTGCCGCGCGCAAGGAAATCCTCGGCCTGTACATGGCCGATGCGGTGGAGGAATACCTGGTGCAACTGGTCATGGCCACGCGTACCCCTTCCAAGTTCGACGCGGAAATGGCCGAGTGGATCGCCTACGGCGCCAGCCCCCGTGGCTCCATCGCCCTGGACCGTTGCGCCCGCGCCCATGCCTGGCTGGCCGGTCGCGATTTTGTCAGCCCCGAAGACATCCAGGCGGTGCTGTTCGACGTGCTGCGCCACCGCATCATCCTGTCGTTCGAGGCCGAAGCCGCCGGGGTCGACCAGGACCGCGTGGTGCAACGCATTCTCGACGTCGTTGCCGTCGCTTGAAGTCGATGAACGCAAGCGATGGCATCCGCGTAACCCTCAGTGAATTGATTGAGATGCGCCACCGCGTGCGTGAGGTGCAGTTGTTCTCCACGCCTGGTCAACGTAGCCCGCTGGTGGGCCTGCACCACTCCAAGCTGCGCGGGCGTGGCGTCGATTTCGACCAGGTGCGCGTGTACCAGGCCGGCGATGACGTGCGCACCATCGACTGGCGCGTCACGGCGCGTACCCAGGAGCCGCACACCAAGCTGTTCCACGAAGAGCGAGAGCGGCCGATTTTCATCATGGTGGAGCAAAGTTGCCGGCTGTTTTTCGGCTCGGGGCAAATGTTCAAGTCGGTGCTTGCCGCCCAGGCCGCCAGCCTGATCGGTTGGGCCGCCCTGGGCCATAACGACCGGGTGGGCGGCCTGGTGTTCGGCGACAACGAGCACTACGAGATCAAGCCTCGGCGCAGCAAGCAAAGCCTGTTGCAACTGCTTAACCGGCTGGTGCGGGTCAACCAGAGCCTGAACACCGAGCGTCAGCCGGAAGCCGACGCCCTGGGCATGGCCTTGCGCCGTGGCCGCGAGGTGCTGCGCCCGGGCAGCCTGGTGGTGGTGATCTGCGATGAGCGCGCCCTCACCGAAGGCGCCGAGCAACAGCTGAGCCTGTTGGCGCGCCATTGCGACCTGCTGTTATTACCGATCTCCGACCCGTTGGACCACGCCCTGCCCGCCGCCGGGCTGCTGCGTTTCGCGCAAAGAGGCGCGCAACTGGAACTGGACACGCTGAATATCGACCTGCGCCAGGCCTACAAGGCCCAGGCCGAAGCCCGTATCGCCCACTGGGAACTGCTCGCGCAGAAACTGCGGCTGTTGTTGATGCCCTTGAGCACCCAGAGTGAAATGGTCGAGCAACTGCGCGAATACCTCAACCCGCAACGCCCGGTTAAAAAACCATGAGCAGCCTGGACCAACTGCAACCACTGATCGCCCCGCCCGCCATTGGCTTTTGGCCACCTGCGCCGGGCTGGTGGCTGTTGCTGCTGGTGATCCCCCTACTCGGTTGGGGCCTATGGTGGCTGCGCCGTTTCCTGCCGGCCCGCCGCCCCGTGGCGCGTGCCGAACAACCGCTGGACCCGTTGCGTATCGCAGCCCTGGCCGAGCTGGCTTTGATGCCCAAGCCCTACGACGGCGCGCCGGCTGGGGCCTGGTTGCAGCAACTCAACGGCCTGCTCAAGCGCCTGTGCCGCAACGACTACCCTTATAGCCAGAGCCACACCCTCAACGGGCGCAAATGGCTGGCCTTCCTGGACAACCGCTGCCCCGCCGCCGGCCTGACGCGCTGGATGGTGTTGGTGGAAGGTGCCTACAAGCCCGAATGCAAGCTCGACGACAAAGCCATCGCTGGCCTGACCCAAGCCGTCGACACCTGGATTCGCAAACATGTTTGAGTTCGCCTGGCCGTGGATCTTCGCCCTGTTGCCACTGCCGTGGATCATGCGCCTGGTGCTGCCCGTGGCCGACAGCGGCGAACCGGCGCTGAAAGTCAGCTACCTCAGCGACCTCGAAGGCCTGGCCCGCCGCCGTGCCCGGGTCAACCTGCCCGGCTGGCGCCAGCAAGCCCCATTCGTGGTGCTGTGGTTGCTGCTGCTGACCGCCGCCGCCCGCCCGCAATGGCTGGGCGACCCCTTGCCGATTGCGGCCAGCGGCCGGGATTTGCTGGTGGCAGTGGACGTCTCCGGCTCCATGGATTTTCCCGACATGCATTGGCAGGACGAGGACGTCAGCCGCCTGGCCCTGGTCAAGCACCTGCTGGGAGACTTTTTGGAGGAGCGTGAAGGTGACCGCGTGGGCCTGATCCTGTTCGGCAGCCAAGCCTACCTGCAAGCGCCCTTGACCTTTGACCGGCGCACCGTGCGCACCTGGCTGGATGAAGCGCGCATCGGCATTGCTGGCAAGAACACCGCCATCGGCGACGCCATCGGCCTGGCCCTCAAGCGCCTGCGCCAACGCCCGGCGCAAAGCCGCGTGCTGATCCTGGTCACTGACGGCGCCAACAATGCCGGGCAGATCGACCCGTTGACCGCTGCGCGCCTGGCGGCTGAAGAAGGCGTGAAAATCTACCCCATCGGCATCGGCGCCGATCCCGAGCAAACCGGCTCCCTGGGCATCCTTGGCGTGAACCCAAGCCTGGACCTCGACGAACCGGCGCTCAAGGCACTGGCCGAGGCCACCGGCGGCCAGTATTTCCGCGCCCGAGACGGCGAGGAACTGCTGAAAATCAAGGACACCCTCGACACCCT
>NZ_WKCD01000181.1:0-11185 GCF_021606625.1 Pseudomonas sp. PA-4-8C | reverse complement strand
GCGCATACTGCGCGACGACCGGCCCGCCGTGCATATCAAGCTGTATAACCTGCCCTCCTTGGAACAATTGGAAGGTTTGCGCCAACGCAGCCTGGACATCGCCCTGGTGAGCGAACCACCCGCCGCCGATGACCCGGACCTGACCGCCTGGCAAGTCCTCGACGACCCGATGCTGCTGGCCCTGCCCGAACAGCATCCGCTGGCTCGACAACGCGAACTGTTGCCCGAACACCTGGCCGACCAACAATGGATCGGCGTGCAACGCAAACCTGGCGCCCACCCGGCTGACGATTTCGTCGCCGCCTGCATCCGCGCCGGTTTCACCCCGCAGATCCCCATGGAGGCCAGCGAACCCTTTACCGCATTGGGCCTGGTCGCGTCGGGGCTAGGAGTGGCGATGGTGCAAAAGGGCCTGAGCCGCAACGCACCGCCCGGCGTGGTGTTGCGCGAGCTGCCGTGGCTGGCCTACACCACACCACTGTGGGCCGCCTGGCACCGCGTCAACTTGAGGCCATTAGTGGAAACCTTTCGCAAGGTGCTGACCGACTGATCGTTCCCACGCTCCGCGTGGGAATGCATCCCATGACGCTCCGCGTCACTAAACGGCGGGACGCGGAGCGTCCGCGGCGGCGTTCCCACGCAGAGCGTGGGAACGATCAATCAGAGCACTTCGCGCAACCGATACCACAACATCCCCAACGCCAGCAGCGGCGAGCGCAACGCCTTGCCACCGGGAAAGGTCATGTGTGGCACCTGGCTGAAGATATCCAGGCCCTGGCTTGCGCCCGCATGTATCCCTTCAGCCAGCAACCGTGCGCACCAGTGCGTCACGTTCAAGCCGTGGCCGGAATAGCCTTGGGCATAGAACACATTCGGGTACTGCTTGAGCCGCCCGACCTGGGGAAAGCGGTTGGCGGTGATGCCGATTTTGCCGCCCCATTGGAACTCGATAGCCGTGTTGGCCAACTGCGGGAACACCTTGAGCATTTTCGGGCGCATGTACGCGGCAATGTCTTGAGGGTCGCGCCCCGAGTAATGGCAGGCACCGCCGAACAACAGGCGCCGGTCGGCAGTCAACCGGTAGTAATCCAGGCCGACTTTCTGGTCGCACAGCGCCAGGTTCTGTGGGATCAACTGCTGGGCCAAAGGCTCAGGCAGTGGCTCGGTGGCGATGATGTAGCTGCCCGCCGGCAGTACCTTGCCGCTCAAGCGCGGCTCCAGCTCTTCAAGATGAGCATTGCATGCCAGCACCAGGTTGGCTGCGCGCACGCTGCCGCCTGCGCAGCGCACTTGCACCGTCTCGCCATGGATCAGCTCCAGCACCGGGCTGTGCTCAAAGATACGCACGCCAAGGGCCTCGGCCGCCTGCGCTTCGCCCAATACCAGGTTGAGCGGGTGAAGATGGCCGGAGCCCATGTCGACTAAGCCGCCGGCATATACCGTCGAGCCCACCACCTGCGACATGTCTTGTGGGCCGACCAGTCGCGTTTCATGCGCATACCCCATGGCCGCCAGGTGCGCCTGTTCGCCCTTGAACGCGGCAAACTGCGCCGGGGTGTTAGCCAGTTCGCAAAAACCCCAGCGCAGGTCACAGTCGATGCCGTGCTCGGCAATGCGCTGGCCCACCAGGGCGACCGAGTCGATACCGGCCCGCTCCATATAGCGCACGCCCTCCTCGCCCACGTATTTGGCAAACCCGGAGACATCATGACCAATACCCCGAATTAATTGCCCGCCGTTGCGCCCGCTGGCGCCCCAACCAATGCGGCGCGCCTCCAGCAGGATCACCGAAAGCCCGCGCAGGGCCAGTTCAATGGCGGTGTTGACCCCGGTAAAGCCGCCGCCGATCACACACACATCGGCGCTCAGGTCTGCCTCAAGTGCGGGCCGCTGCGCCATGGCATTCGCCGAAGCGCGGTAATAGGACGGGGCATGTTCATTGGGCTGCATCATCGGTTGGACTTCACTTTGCTCCAGGCGCGGGTCATCACGCGCATGGTCGCCGGCGTGGGCGTGGTGGAAATATAGAGTTTGTCGAGTACCTCCTGGGGCGGGTACACCTCAGGGTTGTTCACCAGTTCGGGGGCCATGAACGGCTTGGCGGCCGGGTTGGCGTTGGCATAGCCCACCGAGGCGCTGACCTTGGCAATCACCTCGGGCTCCAGCAGGTAGTTGATGAACGCATGGGCTTCTTTAGGGTTGCTCGCGTCGGCCGGAACCGCCAGCAGGTCGAACCACAGGTTGGCGCCTTCCTTGGGGATCGAATACGCAATGTTCACCCCGTTCTTGGCTTCCTTGGCGCGGTTGGCGGCCTGGAACACATCGCCGGAATAACCGAAGGCCACACAGATATTGCCGTTGGCCAGGTCCGAGATGTACTTGGATGAGTGGAAATAGGTGATGTACGGCCGCAGCGTCAGCAGCTTGGCTTCGGCCTGCTTGTAGTCCTCGGCATTCTCGCTGCGTGGGTCCTTGCCCATGTAGTTGAGGATCGCCGGGAACAACTCATCCGCCGAATCGAGGAAGGCCACGCCGCATTCATGCAGCTTCTTGATATTTTCTGGCTCGAATAGCACCGCCCACGAATCGATACGGTCGATACCCAGCACTTGCTTGACCTTGTCGACGTTATAGCCAATGCCATTGGTGCCCCACAGGTACGGCACCGAGTGCGTATTACCGGGGTCGTTCTGTTCCAGTAACTTGAGCAGCTTGGGGTCCAGATTCTTGAAGTTGGGCAACTGCGCGCGGTCGAGCTTGAGGAACGCGCCGGCCTTCACCTGGCGCGCCAGGAAGTGGTTGGACGGCACCACCACGTCATACCCGGTGCGCCCGGCCAGCAACTTGCCCTCCAGGGTTTCGTTGGAGTCGAACACATCGTAGACCACCTTGATACCGGTCTTGGCCTGGAAGTCCGCCAAGGTGGTCTCGCCAATGTAATCGGTCCAGTTGTAGACACTCACCGTCGGTGCCGCCTGGCCTGCACTGCTGAACGCCGCGGCCAGGGCCAGTGGGAGAAGTTTGTTCACAAGACGCATATCGTCACCCCTTTTATGCTTGTTTTTAGACGCTCAACAGCAGGAACTCACGCTCCCAGGAACTGATCACCCGCTTGAAGTTTTCATGCTCGGCGCGTTTGACCGCCACGTAGCCGCGCACGAATTTCTCGCCCAGGTACTGCTTGACCGTGTCGCAATCCTCCATGCGCGCCAGTGCATCTTCGAGGGTGAACGGCAGGCGCAGGTTGCGGCGCTCATAGGCGCGGCCTTCCACCGGGGCACTGGGTTCGATGTGCTCGATCATCCCCAGATAACCACACAGCAGGCTCGCGGCAATGGCCAGGTACGGGTTGGCATCGGCCCCCGGCAGGCGGTTTTCCACGCGCATCGCCTCCGGGCTGGAAGTGGGCACGCGCAAGCCGACGGTGCGGTTCTCTTCGCCCCATTCGACGTTGACCGGCGCCGAGGTGTCCGGCAGGAAGCGGCGGAACGAGTTCACATTGGGCGCAAACATCGGCAACAGCATGGGGATGTACTTCTGCAAGCCGCCGATGTGATGCAAAAACAGCGGGCTCATGGCGCCATCGGCATCCACGAACACCGGTTTGCCGGTGGCAATCTCCACCACGCTCTGGTGCAAATGCATGGCGCTGCCCGGCTCATCGGCCACCGGCTTGGCCATGAAGGTGGCGGCGACGTTGTGCTTGAGGGCGGCCTCACGCAAGGTGCGCTTGAACACCGTGATCTGGTCGGCCAGGTCCAGGGCGTCGCCGTGGCGGAAGTTGATTTCCATCTGCGCCGGGCCGTCTTCGTGGATCAGGGTGTCGAGGTCCAGGCCCTGGGCTTCGCACCAGTCATAGACATCTTCGAACAGCGGGTCGAACTCGTTGGCGGCATCGATAGAGAACGACTGGCGGCCGGTTTCGGCACGGCCGGAACGGCCAATCGGGGTTTTCAGTGGCAGGTCCGGGTCTTCGCAACGCTGGGTCAGGTAGAACTCCATTTCCGGCGCGACAATCGGCTGCCAGCCTTGGTCGGTGTAGAGCTGCAGGACTTTCTTCAACACATTGCGCGGCGACAGCTCGATGGGGTTGCCCTGCTTGTCGAAGGTGTCGTGGATCACGATGGCGGTGGGTTCGATGGCCCACGGCACCACGTAAGTGGCGTTGGCTGCCGGGCGGCAGATCATGTCGATATCGGCTGGGTCCAGCAGGTCGTAGTAGATATCGTCGTCGACAAAGTCCCCGGTTACCGTTTGCAGAAGCACACTTTCCGGCAGGCGCATGCCTCGCTCATGCAGGAACTTGTTGGTGGGTGCGATCTTGCCGCGTGCGATGCCAGTCAAGTCACTGATCACGCATTCGACCTCGGTAATCTTGTGTTCTTTCAGCCAGGTGGACAGCTGATCGAAGGGGGCGTTCATAAGGACCTCGTCTTGGGTGGGATGCGACGCCGGCTTGTACTCCCAGCGCATTGAGGTCTATCTTGGGCCAGCCTTGAAACGGCATCTATCCACTTTGCACGCGGCACAACGCACCAATAGAGTGCGCACGGATCACCCATGACACAGGCAACCGCTTTGCGCGTACAGGCCTTCGCCACCGGCGATGTGGCCGCCCAATGCAGTGCGACACCCGGCTGGGTGCAGCAGTACCAGCAGATGTCGCCGGGGCATTTTGCCGGGCAGGTGCGCTACCTCGACCTGCAAGGCGTGCAGGTTTACGAAGAGTGCATGAACACCCGCGTGGAGCAGCATTTCAACGCCCCCACCGGCGCCCTGACGTTCTGTTTCGACGCCAGTGACAACGCGCTGTACCTGCTCAATGGCGAAAGCCGCAACACCTGGATCACCCCGATCAACTACCGCGAAGTGGCGGTGGTATTCGGCCCACAGTTCGTCCAGCGCCAGGGCCTGGATATAGCCAAACTCGAAGGCTTGTTCATGGCGCCGCTGACCTGTCGGCAAAATGCGCTGTTCACTCGCTGGCTGAGCGGCACCCTTACGCGCCTGTCGGCACTGACCGACCCCATCAGCCGCGATGCCCTCACCCAGCAACTGCTCGACGACTGCCTGTTTATCCTCGATAACGCCTGCGTGTGTCTGGACCGCAGTTCGCTACAAAAGCGCAGCGAAGAACGCCGCTTGATGGCGCGCATCGGCGAATGGGCGGCGGATGCACCGGATGAAACCGCCAACCTGTTGGAACTGGCGCAGATTGCGGGTGTGCCGTTGCGCCAATTGCAGCAAGGGTTCAAGACCTACACAGGGATGAGCCCGGCGCAGTGGTTAAGGTTGCGTCGGTTGAATGGGGCGCGGCGTGAGCTATTGAGTGGCGCGGATACCACGGTGGCCGAGGTGGCGATGAATTGGTCGTTCTGGCATTTGGGGCGGTTTTCCAACAGTTATCGTGCTTTGTTCCGGGAGCTGCCCAGCGAGACCCTGAAGCGCTTTGGTTGAAGTCCAATCCCCTGTGGGAGCTGGCTTGCCTGTGATAGCGGTGGTTCAGGCAATAATTCAGCGACTGACACGCCGCTATCGCAGGCAAGCCAGCTCCCACATTCGATTAGCGGTGTGGCAGAGCCCTGCTGCATAACTTGTAAAATCCCGCCGTTATGCCTAGCTTATGCGCCCCCCGCCCAACGCTTTAAGGCCTTTACCCATGGTTTTGCGTTTTCGCCCCGTCGTCACTTCACGTTTCGCCCTCGGCCTGTTGCTCAGTGGCGGCATCGGCAGCAGCCTGGCCGCCGAGATCGAGTTGCCGACGGTAAAGGTTCAGGGCCAGGATGAGTCGGGCTACCGCAGTGAAACCGCGTCGGTGGGCGGCTTTGATGAAGCGCCGCTGTTGGACACCCCCGCCTCGATCACCGTGATCAACGCCGCGCTGATCAAGGACCAGCAGGCACGCTTGCTCAGTGAAGTGCTGCGCAACGATGCCTCAGTGGGCGACAGTTATGCGCCTATCGGTTATTACGAGAATTTCGTGGTGCGTGGCTTTTCGCTGAACGCGGCCAGCAGTTACAAGATCAATGGACGCACCATCACCGGCGAGCAGAACGTCGCCCTGGAAAACAAGCAGCAAGTGGAAGTGCTCAAGGGCCTGGCGGGTTTGCAGAGCGGCATTTCTGAGCCCAGCGGAGTGATCAACTACGTGACCAAGCGCCCCCAGGATGTGCGCTCGGTGACGGTGTCCACCGATGATCGTGGCAGTGGCTACATCGCCACCGATGTTGGCGGCTGGTTTGGCAGCGAGCAGCAGTTCGGCCTGCGCGCCAATGTCGCCCATGAAGACCTCAATTCCTATGTGGAACACGCCAACGGCCAGCGCGATTTCGTGTCCCTGGCCTTTGACTGGAACATCAGCCCCGACGCCGTGTTGCAACTGGATGCCGAATACCAGAACAAACAACAGCGCTCAGTACCGGGTTATCAACTGCTGGGCGGCAGCGAAGTGCCCCACGGCGCTTCACCGAAGAAGCTGTTGGGGCACCAGACGGGCGGCAAGCAGGTCGGGATTGATTCGCTGAACCTCAACGGCAAGTTCGAGTACCGTTTCAGCGACCAGTGGAAAGGCAGTGTCAGCGCGGCGCGTAGCAAGGTGGTGATTGATGACTACAGTTCGTTTGCCTACGGCTGCTTCTACGTGGCCGATTGCGGAACTGCAACCTTCAGCCCAACGGGTGACTACGACGTCTACGACTACCGCAGCCCCGATGACACTCGTCGCGACGACGAGGTACAGGTAGCCCTGACCAGCTTGTTCAACACCGGCAGCTTGGGCCATGAACTGACCTTTGGTACCAGCGCCTTTCGCCGGGTGATCGACAAACGTGACTCAGTCAACGAGCGAATCGGCAGCAGCAATATCAATCAGGATGCGCCGAGCTTTCCACCTACTAGCGAGCCGCTTAAAGACAGCCATCGCAACCTCGACAGCCGCCAGTACGGCCTGTTCGTGACTGATCGAATCCAGATCAACGAGCAATGGCAGACCATTCTCGGCGGCCGTGAAGTACGCTTGGACGAAAAAGCCTTCGACAAAAACGGCGTTCAAGACCGTCATACCAAGAGATATGAATTTCTACCCCAGGCATCATTGATCTACAAACCTGTAGAGAACATTTCGCTGTACACCAGCTATAGCAAAGGCCTTTCTCTGGGCGGTGAAGCACCGTGGACAACCAACAATGACGGCGAAACCCTCGCCCCCACCGTCTCGCGCCAGATCGAAGCCGGGGTGAAATACGACTGGCGCCGTATCAGCTTCGCCGCCGCCGTGTTCCAGACGCGCCAGGCTTACCAGTACGCCAAGCCCGAAGGTGACACGTTCAACTACGTGCAGCAGGGCCAGCAGAAAAACACCGGGATTGAATTGTCTGCCAACGGCTGGGCCACCGACCGTCTGCAGATCGCCACCAGCGTGGCCGCGATCCGAGCGCGGGTGAGCGGCAGCGGCACGCCGGAGTACGAAGGCCATCAGGCGATCAACGTGCCAAAGCTGCGCGCCAGTGTGTACGCCGACTACGCCCTGCCCTGGGTCAATGGCCTGGCCGTATTGGGCGGCGTGCAATACAGCGCCAAGAAGTCCGCCAATCGCACCGGCAACGTGGAAGTGGGCGACTACGCGGTGGTCAACGTCGGTAGCCGCTACACCACCAAGGTCGATGGCTACGAGACCGTGTTTCGCCTGAGCGTCGATAACCTGTTCGACAAGCGCTACTGGCGCGACGCGGGCGAGTACATGGGCGATGACTACCTGTTCCAGGGCGCGCCGTTGACGGCGCGTTTGAGTGCGTCGGTCAACTTCTGAGTAGCCGCGACGTAGCCAGCCACAACGCTGCCAAACCGCACACCAACAGGCTCCAGCCTAAATCCTGGGACCAGGTCACCAAGGCCAGCCCGCCGCCAATCACCAGGTAGTACAGCAAGCCAAACAGGGCGGCGGCGGTGCCAAGGCGGTCACGGTAATCGACCAGGGCCGCCCCCAGCACGTTGGGAATCGCCATGCCGAAGGCCAGCACCACCAACAGCATCGGCCACACCAACAGCCAGCTGTGCTGCAGGGCCAACACCAACAGGCTCCCCACCACGGCCACCGCTGCGGCGACAACCACCAACCGCTCACCGCTCAACCCACGCTTGAGCAAGGCTTTGTTCAGCCACGCCCCCAACCCGGAACCCAGCGCCAGCAACACACCGCTGTAACCGAACTCGGCGGTGGAACGCCCCTGCTGCGCGAAGACAAACGGCCCCACGCTGTAATAGCTGAACAGCGCGATATTGAACGCCGCGACCAACCCGACCGAGCGCCATACTCCGGCATCCTTGAGCATCAGGCCGAGCGTCTGGCCAAGGGCGGCGGTGGGCAAGGAGGCCGGACGGGTTTCCGGTAAGGCCCACCAACACCAGCCCCATAACACCGCCGCGAGCAGCAGCAACGTGCAGAGCACGCCGCGGTAACCGAAAAATTCCACCAGGCTCGCGCCGCTGAACAGGCCGATAGCAGGACTGGCGGCCAGCGCAATACCCATCACGGAAAACACCTGGGCCAGGTCGGCACCGTGGAAACGGTCACGCAACACCGTCTGCGTGACCACCGACCCCACCGCCGCGCCAAAAGCAGCACAGGCCTGGGCCAGCAGCAAGGCGTCGAATGTCGTCACCGTCAAGGCCAGCGCCGAAGCGCCCACATAGATTGCCAGCCCCATCAGCATCACCGGCCGCCGCCCCAGACGATCACTCAGCCGGCCCCACACCACCACGCCCAGGGCGAAGGCGAGGAAATACACCGACAAGGTCTGCCCTGCCCGTTCCGGCGCGACGTCAAAGGCGCGGCTGATATCGCCCAGGGCCGGGCTGTACAGGGTTTGGGCCAACTGCGGGAACATCAGCAGGGCCATGGTCAGCGGCAGCAAATTTTTATATGTCATCACACGATCCATCCATAAACACAACGGACGGATTCTAGGGCGCGCCAGCTGGGCTATTATCCGGACTTCGACACTTTATCCATCAAATCGGACAACCCATGGCCTGGCTTGCCGCTACCGCGTCTTTCAACCCCGATGCCTTCGCAGCGCCCGTGATCGGCATCGCGGCGGTGCTGGGCAATCACGATTCGGGCCTGCATGTGCACCAGCGCGGGCAACTGCTGTTCACCCAGCAAGGGTGCACGCGCATCACCCTGGACAATCAACTGTGCCTGTTGCCACCCACCCGCGCAGCCTGGATCCCCGGCGGCCTGCCCCATCGTGCGGTGATGCAGCAGGCGGTGGACTATCGGTCGGTGTATGTGAGTGCGGCCCTGGCCGAGCAGTTGCCGGCCCAGGTGCGGGTGATCCAAGTGAGTGCCTTGCTCAGGGCAGTGCTGGAACCCATGGCCCTGGCGCCGTTCGAGACTGATTGGCAGGCGGGTCGCTATGCCCATTTGCTCGGACTGTGCCTGGATGAAATCCGCCACGCGGCGGCGCAACCCTTGCTGTTGCCGTTGCCACGGGACAAGCGCCTGGCGCCGCTGCTGGCCCAGCTTGACCGCTTGCCCCCCACGCTGCAGGACCTGGAACAGCACATTGGCGCCAGCACCAAGACCATCGGCCGGATTTTCCTCAAGGAAACCGGCCTGGGGTATCAGCAATGGCGCCAACAGTGGCGTTTGATGCGCATGATCGAACTGCTTGCCATCGGGCGCAGCCTGGGCTACTGCGCCTTTGAACTGGGCTTTGCCAGCGACAGTGCACTGATCGCCTTTTTCAAAGGCATGACCGGCACCACGCCGCGAAACTATTTCAAAGCCAACTGACGGGCTTACTTGGGCATCTTGCGAAAGCCCACCGCCAGGCGGTTCCAGCTGTTGATGGTGGCGATGGCGACGCTCAGGTCCACTTGTTCCTGGGGGCTGAATTGGGCGGCCAGTGCGTCGAAGTCTTCATCCGGGGCGTGGGTCTGGCTGAGCAGGGTCAGGCTTTCGGCCCAGGCCAGGGCAGCGCGCTCGCGCGGGGTGAAGAACGGGGTTTCACGCCAGGCCGACACGGTGTACAGGCGGCGCTCGGTTTCGCCGCCTTTGCGGGCATCGGCGGTGTGCATGTCCAGGCAGAACGCGCAGCCATTGATCTGCGAGACGCGCAGGCGCACCAGTTCCAGCAGTGGCAGTTCGATGGAGAGTTTGCCCACTGCCGCTTCCAGAGCGAGCATGGCTTTCATGGCGTCTGGGGAAGCGGTGTAGAAATCGGTACGGGTTTGCATGGTGAAACTCCAGAACGTTGGGATAGGTGCGCAGAGTAGTCAGCGCAGCGTTCTGGAGAAATAGCCAATCCGGGCGAAGAACAGGTGACCAATCTACAGGCCGCGGTTCCTCAGCCATTGGATGAAGCCCTTCTTGACCGGTACCACGGGCGCGTCTTCGGTCAGGGCCTGGGCGGCATGGCGGCGGAAGTCCAGCAGCGCCTTCATGGCTTCGCCGATATCATGCCGGGCGTCCAGGCACGGCTTGAGGTATTCATTTTCGATGCGGTAGAGCGTGCAGTAGGTCTTGGCCGAGAAATCCGCCAGCGCCGCCTGGTCGGAGAGAATGCCGGACTCACCGATCACCTCCCCCGGGCCCATGCGCCCGGCCTCGAACTTGTGCCCGTCCTTGATCAAGAGCACCGAGACCACGCCGGATTCGACAATGAACAGATGATCGCTGACCTCCCCCGCCGCCAGGATCATCTCGCCGGCGCGGTAGGTGTGCAGGGTCATGTTCTGGCTGAAGGTGTCTTTTTCTTCCTGGCGCAAGGTGGAGAAGATCGACGAGCGCTCCAGCAAAGCGCGGGCGCCAGACACCGCAGGCGGCGTGCTGCCTTCGGTGGCGGACAGCAGGCCCACGCCCGCCGCCTGCAAATGCCGGTAGGCCAGGTCGTAAAGCTGGTTGCGGGTTTCGCGCTTGAGGCCCATGGCCGGCACAAAGCCGCTGATCTCATATTCCACGCCACTGCCAGTGGATGCCTTGAACGCGACGCTGGGCGCCGGCTGGGCCAGCAACGGCCGGCAGCCCTGCATCGCACGCTCCAGGGCTTCGATCACGGTTTGCGGGCGCGCGTGGGGGCTGACTTGCAGGCTGACCGCCAGGCCGAACATGTCTGCCGGGCGCGAGAAGTTGATGATCTTGGCCTTGGCCGCCAGGGAGTTGGGGATCACCGCCAGGCTGCCC
>NZ_WKCD01000180.1:0-11194 GCF_021606625.1 Pseudomonas sp. PA-4-8C | reverse complement strand
GAGGATCGACTCTCGCCCCTTCCAGAACACGCGTTGATCGGACTAAGTTTGGACTTCTACATGCCTTCGACCCTGGGCAGTGAAACCAGCGCTGAAGGCGTCTCAGCGTCCATCCCAGGAAGAAGCTGTCGCAAGTCTGGTGGACATGACATCGTTCGCGTATTTGACGAGTCAGCAAACGCTCATCGCACGAACGCCGTAATGATCATTCATTGCAGTCCCTCGGGGCGTGTTTCGGTAAGCCTTGCTCCACAAAACGGCCAGATCGTTCCAATTTATGAAGGCCACTTCAAAGACGGTGAGAAAGCTGGCTTCCCGGGAGTACCCGGCAGTTATTACGCCGGCGTTCTGACAATACATCGCCTTGACGCAGTAGAGCCAAAGGGTCCTTGGGTACCGGCCAATAAATGTCAGGTAGACAACAGCTGTAACCCTGAAGATTTTTCGATCAACTAAGGCCCTGTGTACCCGCTACTACCCTAGCCATGCCTAGGCTATCGGAGACCAACTTGTCAGAAACCTCTCTCACTTTCAAATGCCTAGGCCACACCATGCGTGAGGACGGCTTGATTGGGCGCTACCACCTAAAGGTGACCGATATCAGGAGTGGCAGTACCGCGACAATCTCTGTGGAGCCCAGGCACCTTGCCTCCGCCCGAAGCATGAAAAGGATCCTTCTAGCTCGGTGCATGTTCTACAGGGCAACACGCGCATCGCACGACAATATGCTACTCGACATTCTTGATCCGCAATCTGGAGGAACTCAAGATTAGCCTGGCCTGTCTGGCTTTTCGAGCATCATCAGTTTTCTTTTCGCAAGTTCCATCACCGAATCAAAGAACCTATATGGTGTCTAGCCAGAATGACCATGGAACTGAACAGAGCGTTGAGTGTTCGGCAGATGACATCAGTGCGTATATAAAGATGCGAGTTGCAGTAGTCAGCGTCCTGGCTTTATGGCCGCCCAATGTTATCCAGGAGGCCCTAATTAAGCTTCTCCTGTGGGACGAGCAAATTTCTTTAGGAAATAGAAAAACACTTGCAAGGGCTAGGCGAGTCGGTGGAAATCTTCATGTCCGTCAACCCTGACGAATACGATGACGTCAGCTGGAGCACGTTTTGGCCTGCGCCCCAACACTTGCAATCATGTGATAAAGCTATTGCGAAGCAGCGCAATCGCTGCGCCTACTGCTGGCGCCTGCAAGCGGTTTCTGTGGGAAAATCATTCCCCCTCACGCTACCATCGCTCACAAACGAACAAGGCTGTTTATGAGTGTTGGCGCTCTGGAGAATTATGCACATTTCCAAAATGACTTTGGTCAACTACCGAAACTTCAGCAATACAACGCTGAAGTTTCAGCGGGGCGTCAACACCATCATCGGCGAGAATGGCGCAGGTAAGTCCAATATCCTACGCGCAATCCGTCTACTACTGGATGACACCATGGTGCGTGCCGCCTATCGACTGGAGGAATCGGACTTCTGCCGATCGCTCGGCGAATGGCGAGGCCACTGGATCATCATCAGTGTTGAGTTCGAAGAGATCAGCGCTGACGAAGCCGTGCAGGCGCTATTCCTTCATGGCACGGCTGCGCTCGAAGGCGGACCGCTGGCGAAGGCCACCTATAACCTCATCTTCCGTCCGAAAAAGGAGATCCGGCTCAAGCTGGCTGCTCTCGATGTTTTTGATGATGAAGAGCTTACGAGAATACGTAATGCCATCACGATTGACGACTACGAAACTGTGTTCACAGGAAGAAGCGGTGCCGATTTCAGTGACCCCTCCGTCTACCAATCGATCGTGGGCGATTTCGATACGTGTATTTTCAGTGCCGAGACTGAATTTCCTGAGATAGGGGCTAAAGTCCCCGGATTTCTCTCGGTTACGAAAGAAGTGTCACTGACCTTCATCCAGGCCCTTCGGGATGTCGTGGCCGAGTTTCACAACAACCGAACGAACCCGTTGTTTACGCTTCTTAAAAGCAAGAGCGGCGAGATCGATCCAGTGTCGATGCTTCCCATAACCGAGATGGTCAGGAACCTGAATGCCTCTATCGAAGGCCTCGAAGACGTGCAGTCGGTTCGTAACCACATTCGGGAAACCATCAAGGATGCGGCCGGAGAAACCTATTCGCCTGCTTCGCTTTCGATCAAATCTGACCTACCAGACGAAGCAGAAAAATTATTTCAGTCGCTGCGCCTCTTCGTCGGCGAGACCGATGACGGGTATGAGGGTGGTATCCATGAGCTGAGCTTGGGCGGAGCGAACCTTATCTACCTGACGCTGAAACTCCTTGAGTTCAAGTATCAGCGCGAGAAGCTTGCCATTGCCAATTTTCTGCTAATAGAGGAGCCCGAAGCGCACATCCACACCCACATCCAGAAAACTCTGTTCGACCGTATTTCCTACAGCGATGCCCAGATCATCTACACGACGCATTCGGCCCACATCTCCGAAGTGAGCAATGTGAGTAACGTCAACATTCTGGGACGGCAAGGCTCATATTGCGAGGCTTATCAACCCGCTACGGGGCTCGAGCCATCAGAGGTGAGAAGCATCCAGAGATATCTGGATGCCGTTCGTAGCAATTTGCTGTTCGCTAAAAGCGTGCTGCTCGTTGAAGGCGATGCGGAGGAGATACTGATCCCAGTCTTGGTGAAGAAGCTGCTAGGGCTGAGCGTTGATGAGTTGGGTATTAGCGTCATCAACATACGCAGCACGGGGTTCAAAAACGTCGCGGTCCTTTTTCACGACCTCCGAATCCGCAAGCGCTGTGCGATAGTCACTGACCTTGATACCACCTTCTTTGATGTGACGCCGCAGCCAACTGACCTTGAATTTCTGGCAAGCAAGAAGCGCAAGGCGATAGGTTCCCAAAAAGCTGGCGCCGAACGCAAGGTTGGCCTCGATGCCTTTGTCGCTGGAAACCCTTGGATCTCGGTCTACTATGCACCACACACCTTTGAAGTTGACCTCGTGTCAGCGGGCAACGAGGAAGCGTTTGTTCGAGCAGTGAGTAAGATCTATAAAGCGCCGCACACTATCAATGAAGCGGTGGAGGCCCTTCGATCAGGTCAGCCTCATCTGGTAGGTTTTCGTGCACTGTTGATGGCTGAGCATGAAGGGAAAGGCTGGTTTGCAATCATGCTCGCCGAAGAACTGGACCATCAGGTAGCGATCCCTCCCTACATCCTGCAGGCCATTCACTTCGCACATGGGCACATATCCCCTCTGCTGCTCACCAGAATCCTACACTATCGAGTTGCCCGCCAAATCCATGCCGATCCCTCAGGGCAACCACGACTAGCACTCCTCGGGGGGCAGGTTGAGCGCTTCCAACGCGGCGAAATCGATCTGATGTTCCTAAAAGCTGCGGTCGCCCTTGCGTTACCAGGCGATGCCATTAATTCGTTCATGGCGGGCATTGCCTAATGTTTGCCTGGGATCCCCGTGAATTGAACGCGGAGCAGTCAGCCGCAGTGGAAGAACCTTCGAGCGTATTCCTCATCGCATGTCCTGGTAGCGGAAAAACTCGGACTTTGACCTATAAGATCGCTTATGAGCTTTCGCGGAGCATGGACAAGCGGATTGTCGTGGCGATTACTTATACGCACCGCGCTGCAGATGAAATCCAGGAGCGCATAGAAGATCTCGGCGTTGACACGTCAAAGCTGTGGATCGGGACCATTCACTCATTTTGCCTCGAGTGGATCATTAAGCCATATGGCATCTACCTTCCAGAACTTTCCCGCGGCTATCGAGTTTTAGACAAGCACGACCGCGAACTCATGCTTGATCGGCTATGCGCGCCCTACGCAAAGATCACCCACTGGGATTGCGATTACTACTTCAGCGAAACGGGCTATCACCTAGGCTGCAAAGATGTTTGGAAGCATGAGACACTCCATAAAATTCTTGGCGAGTATTTTCGCGAACTCACGGACGCGCGTCAGATCGATTTCGAGCTGATCCTTTGGTATGCGCAGATACTAATGCGCGATCAAAAGCAAATTGCATCGATTCTCGCTTCGGTCTTCTCATATGTTCTGGTAGACGAGTATCAGGACACGAAGCAAATTCAGTATGGTCTTCTTACTGCTATTTTGCGTGCCGGAGCAGGGCGAACGAAGACCTTCATCGTCGGCGATCCGAACCAAGCTATCTACGGCTCGCTCGGTGGCTACGCAATTCCGGTGGCTGATTTTCGTGCTAAAGCTGGCATCCCGATAAGAGAAATGGCACTTACCCGAAATTACCGTTCGAGCAAGAGGATCATTTCCCATTTCTTGAATTTCAACGTTTATCCGACATCAATCGAGAGCGCAGGATCGAATGCGTCGTTTCCGAGCAAGGTTTCGTACAACCAGCACGTAACACTCCCCGATTTGCATGACGAGCTAGTACGACTGATCCAGGCAAGCCTCGCTGCAGGGTATCCACCTGAGGAGATCTGCGTGCTAGCCCCATGGTGGATTTTATTGGCATCGACGACGCGTCAATTAGTACGGATGCTTCCGGATCAACAGTTTGACGGCCCTGGTTTAGTCCCCTTTAGCAACGATATAGACAATTTCTGGTTCAAAGTTTCGAAAATCATCCTGACTGAGTCATCGCCGAAGATGCTTGTTCGCCGCATGCGATGGGCAAGAGATGTGATCAGCGACTTGGTTGATCTTGGCGTTGATACATCGCGTCTGACGCAGCGGCTCCTGTTGAGGGAATGCAACGCAATTTCAATCTCCGAGATGGATGGGATTGCCTACCTTGACCAAGCCTTCACCGCACTGCTTGAACGACTCGGTGTAGCCTTGAATAGTTTCCCCGCATTGGTGGAGCATCGCGATGCGTTCTTTCGCAGCTCACAATCTCGGATCGACAGGCTCCAAAAGGACGGAGCCCCGTACATCAACGACATCTCTTTCTTCAGGAAGGTATTTCGCGAGCGGACAGGTATCACCGTTTCGACGATCCACGGTGTAAAAGGTGCCGAGTACGATGTGGTCATCGCGTTCGGCCTTCTTGAGGGGATGGTGCCTCATTTCACTGAGGCAGCAAGCTTGGATTCCGCTAACAAACTGCTCTACGTCGTAGGTTCCCGTGCCCGCAAACATCTACACCTGATTTCTGAGAGCGGACGTCCCCAAGGTCGCTATGGGAACTATGCGGCTACAGAGGCCCTATTCGCATGTGCCTTTGACTACGACGCAGCCGAGTAGCATCCCGCCTGATTTTTGCCATCTGAAGTACGCCTCGTCCGTGCACATTGTTGGTCGCGGTAGGGACGGCAGTTACCTGCCGCCCCCCGCACAGATCCGTACATGCGGAACTACCGCATACGGCTCCTGCCTCGGGTAGGTTCCTTCCTCGTTTCTGAATCAACGGGTCATTCAGTTCTAAACCAACGCAGACGCCTTTACAGCGCAAAGCATGAAGGCCGGCAGCGTAGTAATTCAATCGCTTTCAGCGTTGATATGGGCATTCCACGCCATCCGGCCACTCAGTCCACCAACATCCGGCCACCTATTCCACGGTCATCCGGCCGGGCAGTCGGAGCGCAGCGACGCAGGTTTGCATTGTTAGTCTGAAGTCTCTGTCGCCGTCAATTTCGTTGCGCGCCTGCGCATCGATTCGCCCTTCAGTTCGATCCGATAAGCGTTGTGCACCAGCCGGTCGAGGATCGCATCGCCCAAGGTTGGATCGCCGATCAGCGCATGCCATTTGTCCACCGGCATTTGGCTGGTCACCAGCGTCGAGCGGTTGCCGTAACGGTCGTCCAGCAGTTCAAGCATGTCGCGCCGTTGCGCAGCGGTAAACGGCGCCAGGCCCCAGTCGTCCAGGATCAGCAAGTCGGTCTTGGCATAGCCCGCCATCAGTTTCGCGAAGCGGCCGTCGCCGTGGGCCAGGCCCAGCTCTTCCATCAAGCGCGGCAAGCGCAGATAACGCACGCTGTAACCGTCGCGGCAGGCCTTATGAGCCAGCGCGCAGGCGAGCCAGGTTTTGCCTACGCCAGTTGGGCCGCCGATGATCAGGTTCAGGCCGTCGCGCAGCCACTGGCCGCTGCCCAGTTGCAGGATCAGGGACTTGTCCAGACCGCGCGGGCTGCGGTAGTCGATGTCTTCCAGGCAGGCGTTATGGCGCAGTCGTGCAGCCTTGAGGCGAGTAGTCAGGCGTGCGTCTTCGCGCTCGGTCAGCTCGCGGTCGACCATCAGACCGAGGCGTTCGTCGAAGCTGAGATCGTTGATGTCAGGCGTTGCATGTTGTTCGCCAAGCGCCTTGATCATGCCGTGCAGTCTCAGGGTTTGCAGCTTATCGAGTGTCGGGTTGGGCAGCATTTTGGTGCTCCTTTTCAGGTCAGTGGTAGTAGCCGGGGCCGCGCAGATTGATGTGTTCTTCGGGCAGTAACGGCAGGTTTTGCTGGGCCAGCGGTAGCCGTTCCAGCCCTTGGCGCAGGATCGATTCGAGGCTTTTGTAACTGCACGCGCCCAGTGCCAGCGCACGCTGACAAGCGGCTTCCAGCCGCTCTTCGCCGTGCTGTTTGCTCAGGCGCAGGATGCCCAGGCAGGCGCGGAAGCCGTGCTGCGGATGGATTCGGCGTTCGAGGATGTAGGCGATGACGCCGGCCGTATTTGGGCCCGTCTGCTCTGCCCAGCAGATCAGTCGCTGCGGCGTCCATTCGGCGTGTTCGCGGTGGCTCTTGGGCATGTGTTCGGTTTGGGTGGTGTGGCGGCCTTTATGCGGCGAGCGCAGGTGGCTGGCCACGCGCTGGTTGGCGTGGAAGCACTCGACGGTCTGCGCAGTCAGCCGCACTTCGAGTTGGTGCTTCACCAGCTGATACGGCACCGAGTAGTAATGGCCGTCGACCTCGACGTGGTAGTCGATGTGGACGCGTACCTTTTTCCATTCGGCGTAGACGTAAGGGTGTTCCGGCAGCGCTTGCAGCGCCGGTTGGTCGATGCTCTCGAAGGCTGACCGGCGTGAGCCGGGCAGCTTCTTGAAGGGCTTCTGATTGAGGCGATCCAGCAGCAGCGCGATGGCTGTGTTGAGTTCGCCCAGCGAGAAGAACTGGCGGTTGCGCAGCACCGCCAGGATCCACCGCTCGACTACCTGTACGCCGACTTCAACCTTGGCTTTGTCCTTGGGTTTACGCGAGCGCGCGGGCAGCACGGCTACGCCGTAATGCTCGGCGAGATCGCGGTAACTGGGGTTGATATCCGGCTCGTAGCGATGCGCCTTGGTGACGCCGCTGCGCAGATTGTCCGGTACCAGAATCTGCGATGTACCGCCGAGAAAGGCGAAGCAGCGTACGTGCGAGCCCAGCCAGTCGGGCAGTTTCTGCGACCAGGTGGCCTCGGCGAAGGTGTAGCTGGACGCGCCGAGGACGGCGACGAAGATCTGCGTCTGGCGGATCTCGCCGGTTCGCCGATCAATGACCGGCACGGTCTGGCCGGCGTAATCGACAAACAGCTTTTCGCCGGCACGGTGTTCCTGGCGCATGACCACGTCGACCTTGGCAGCCCAGAGGCGGTAGTGCTCGCAGAACCAGCTGTACTGGAAACCTTGCGGGTGGGTGAGCCGATACTCTTGCCAAAGCAGGGCCAGGGTGACGCCGGGGCGACGTAACTCGGCATGAGCCCATGCCCAGTCGGGCATCGGACGCTGATCGCTGGGAACGGCGGGCGGCGGTGGAAAAAGCCGCCGTTGCAACTCGGCGTCCGTTAGCGCAGACGGCCAAGTCAGGCCGCTGGCAGCAAAGCGATTGAGGTACTCACCGACGCTGGCTCGACCCACTTGCAAGCTGACAGCGACCTGGCGGGCAGATAGGCCGACCTCGAATTTGAGACGTAGCACTTCTCGAATCTTACGCATGGATAACCGCTCCACGACGACCTCTCTGCTTCGATAAAAGAGGTCGATGGTAGTGAATTAATCCTGCGTTGCTGCCTGCTTTAAGGGTGGCCGGATGAGCGTGGAACGGGTGGCCGGATCACCGTGGAATCAGTGGCCGGATGTTCATGGAATAGGTGGCCGGATGGCCGTGGAATCCGCACTTTTAACAAAAGGCCGAACAAACTGCGGGGATATCAGTTTGGTTACATGTCCCATGGTAGCCAGTTCGCGGGCGACGAAATGGGAACCAGCGCAGGCTTCCATCACGACAGTACAAGTGGGGCAGTTGCCGAAAAAACGCATCATCTGCACGCGCGAGAGTTTCTTGCGAAACATCTCTCGACCTGATACGTCCTGGCCGTGCAAGTGGAAAGTGTGTTTGCCGAGATCGATACCGACCAGTGCCAATTCGCTCATGATAATGGCCTCCAAAATAAAACACCCTAGAAAGCGTAGCCCTCGCAGGGTGTGGGGGTGACCATCTCATTACCGGACACCCATTTAGGCGAGAATGCTCGCCAGATCGAGGTGTCAGATGACCAAACAACGCCGCTCCTTTACTCCTGAATTCAAGCGCGAGGCTGCCGACCTTGTGCTCAAACAAAACTACAGCTACATCGAAGCCAGCCGTTCACTCGGCATTGGTGAGTCGGCATTGCGCCGCTGGGTTGACCAGATTCAGAAAGAACATAAAGGCGTCACCCCGCAGAGCAAGGCAACAACGCCGGCAACAACAGAGCAAACTCTCGGATAAAATGGGGGATGCGCATTGCCAGGGACAGTTTCGCCCCAAGGCATGCAGGATGCCCCGACGTCGAGATTGTTCTCGTCATTGAAGGCATTACCCCCTCTGATGGGAGACTTCAGTCATGAGTCGAAAGTCGCGTATCTGGCATATTCGTCTGGCTTTTGAGCCAAATCGGTTCTCTTGTGAACAGCTCGAGAGGGCCTACGAGCAGCTTAAGCCGACAGAATCGCGGGCTTCCTCAGAATTGTCGCCATCCCAGCCCTCTGGGACAAAGCATCGTGCTGCCAAGCGAGGTGAGCAATGAGCCAGACTGTGATGGTGGCGCTCTACGCCCGCGTGTCCTCTGACCAACAGGCTAAACGCGGCACGATTGAAAGCCAGATTGCCGCGTTGACAGAGCGGATCTTGGCCGATGGGGCCCACGTGGTTGAGGACATGCGCTTTGTCGACGCAGGCGTCAGCGGTGCGACGCTGATTCGCCCACAATTGGAACGGCTCAGAGACCGCGCTGCACTTGGTCTGGTGGAACGTCTCTATGTCCTGTCCCCAGACCGGCTGTCGCGAAAATATGCTCATCAGGCATTGCTGATGGAAGAGCTATTGGCGTGTGGCGTGCAGGTTGTGTTTCTCAATCATGCCATTGGCGTCACGCCGGAGGAGTCGTTGCTGCTGCAAATGCAGGGCATGATCGCGGAATATGAACGTGCCAAAATCATGGAGCGCAATCGTCGCGGCAGAGCTTCATGCGGCCAAACGCGGCAGCATCAATGTGCTTTCGACTGCGCCCTACGGTTATCGCTACATTCGTAAGCAACTTGATGGAGCACCCGCACAGTACGTCATCGAATTGCCACAAGCGGCGACGGTCAGAGCCATATTTCAGTGGATTGGGATGGAGCGACTGAGCATCGGCGAAGTGGTACGGCGCCTTGGGGCAACAGGCACCTTAACCGCCTCAGGTAAACCGTACTGGGATCGCAGTACCGTGTGGGGGATATTGCAAAATCCAGCCTACATGGGACGAGCTGCTTTTGGCAAAACACAGACGCGTGATCGTTTACCTCGGATACGCGCACAACGCCACAGTGCCGAGGTGCCCAGGAAGGGGTATTCAACCGTACGTACGGATCCAGGTCAGTGGGTCGAGATATCCGTACCGGCAATCGTCAGCGAAGGATTGTTTCAGTCTGTTCAAGAGCAGCTTGCCGAGAATCGCAAAGCACGTCAGCGCCGTCATGGTGCGGTCTACCTGCTTCAGGGCTTGACCGTTTGCGGCCATTGTCACTACGCCTATTACGGTAAAAAGGTCAGCAAGGCAGCGGCCAAAGGCCAACGCCGGGACTATGCCTATTATCGTTGCATTGGAACCGATGCCTACCGCTTTGGTGGCGAACGCGTCTGTGACAATCAGCAAATACGAACGGATCGTCTCGATGAACTGGTCTGGCAGCAGGTTGTTGAACTGCTCGCGCACCCTGGAAGGCTAAAGAATGAATATGAACGCCGGCTGGGTGTGCTCGAAGAAAAAGAACAAACAAATCCTGATACCGCAGCGCTGGAACGACAACGACTGCAGCTGGATAAAGGCAAGTCGCGGCTCATCGATAGTTATGCCGAGGGTATGATCGACAAAACGGACTTTGATCCGAAGATGCGGAACTTGAAGCGCCGCCTGGAACAGCTTGATCAGCAGATTCAGGACTCACGGCGTCATCAGGTGGGTCAGCGCGAGTTGTTTCTCGTCATTAATCGTCTCGAAGAGTTTGCCGCGGCTGTCCATGACCGATTGGGCACACTGGATTTCGTCACAAAACGCGAGATCATCCGCGGCCTGGTCAAACGCGTCGAAATTCACAAGGACGAGATTTTGGTGGTATTTCGGGTTGATCCGGATCCCGGGTTCAACGCCAGCGAGACGTCGACTGGCTCAGGCATCGGAGAGAAAAGTATGCAAGAACGTACGCGGCGTACTGATACCCCCTTGCGGTGTGCCGGATTCCGTAGGGAAGAGTTCGTGTCGATACACAAATCCCGCCTTGAGCCACTTCCTTAGCATCGTTTTGTCCGTGGGGACGTTGGCGATCATCCAGTCATGGCTGATATTGTCGAAACAGCCTTGAATATCGGCCTCCAGCACCCATTGCGCCTGTGTTTTCTTTGCCAGGCAGATGAAGCATTGCTCGCCTGCATCGGCGGTTGAGCGCTCCGGTCTGAACCCATAGGAGTTCAGATCAGCGGTGGTTTCGGCAATTGGTTCCAACGCCAGCAGATACAGCGCTTGCATGGCTCGGCATTTCATTGCCGGAATACCGAGGGGCCTTGTCTTACCGTTTTTCTTCGGAATTAACACTCTCCGAAGTGGAAGTGGCGAATAACCTCGCCGCTTCAACGACACTATCGCGTTGGCCTTTGCCACCGGCGTTTTCCATGTGACATTGTCCACGCCGGGAGTCTTTTTGCCTTTATTTTCAGTCACCCGTTTGACAGCCAGTGCTTTACCGCTAAACGAGTGAGTCAGCAGCCATTGCAGGGCTTTCACCTTGTTATGTCTGCTTTCC
>NZ_WKCD01000018.1:0-48431 GCF_021606625.1 Pseudomonas sp. PA-4-8C | reverse complement strand
CCAACACGCCGTACACCCCATCGAAACGTCCGCCTTCGGGCTGGGTATCCAGATGGCTGCCCATCATCACCGGGGCGGCGTCCTTATCGGTGCCGGCGCGGCGAGCGAACAGGTTGCCGATAGCGTCCACGCTCAACGTCAGGCCAGCTGCTTTACACCAGTGGCTGAATAGCTCCCGACCGGCCTTGTCTTCAGCGCTCAATGCCAGACGGCAGCTGCCACCGCGTGCCGTCGCGCCGATCTCGGCCATGGCCATCAGGCTATGCCACAGGCGCTCGCCATTAATCTTCAACATTGCTGACTCCCTCAACTGTGTGCCATTTCCAGGCGGTGGGCCGTGGCGTGGCGGCGGGACAAAGCGAGTACGCACACCAACGACACCGCTGCGATGACGCTGTAGAAAACCGCCATCGGCCACCATTGGCCCAGGTATTGATGGGCCAGCCAGGTGCCGATCAGCGGCGTCAAACCACCGGCCAACGCGCCACACACCTGATAGGCCAAAGAGATCGCGGTGTAACGCACACGGGTTTCAAACAGGCCGCTGACGTAACCCGCGATCACGGCGTAGAACGACGCCATGCACACTACCGCCAAGGCAATACCAAAGATGATCAAGGGCGCCTGGCCGCTGCTGACCAAGACGAACATCGGATACGGCGAAGCCATTGCCAGTACGCACATGGCGCACAGGAACCGCGTAGCGCCGACCTTCTCCGCCACCCAGGCGGCCAGCGGCTGAACGCAGAACTGGATAATGGCAACGAAGAACAGGCATTCCAGAATCAGCGATCGCGGTAGGTCCAATTGCTGAGTGCTGTAGGCAATCATGAAGGTGTTGGTGAAATACACGCCGGCAATCCCCAACGTGTTGGCGCCAATGCACAGCAACAGGGGGCGCCAAGCCGTCTTCAGCACTTCCAGCACGGGGGCTTGGTCTTTCTTGATGGCGCGGGCTTTTTCCGCCAGGGCTTTGTCTTCGAGGAACTCCGGCGACTCGTTCACACCCAGGCGAATCGCCAGGCCGACCACCAGCAGCAAGGCACTGGCCAGGAACGGCAGGCGCCAGCCCCAACTGAGCAGATCCTCTTCTGGCAGACGGGTCACAGCGCTGAACGCCAGCAAGGAAAGGATCAAACCGGCCGGGCTACCCAATTGCGCGAAGGATGCAAAGAAGTTACGGCGCCCCTTTGGCGCATGTTCCCCGGCCATCAGCACCGCCCCGCCCCACTCGCCACCGACCGCGATGCCCTGCACCACGCGCAGCAAAATCAGCAACACCGGGGCCGCAGCGCCGATCTGCGCATAGGTCGGTAACAGGCCGATACACACCGTCACCACGCCCATCATCACGAGGGTAATCACCAGGGACTTCTTGCGCCCGATGCGGTCGCCGATATGGCCGAACACCACGCCACCCAACGGCCGTGCGAAAAAGCCCACGGCGAAGGTGCCGAATGCGGCCATGGTGCTGAACAGTTTATCGTCGGAAGGGAAGAACAGCTGACCGAACACCAGCGCGGCGGCGGTAGCGTAGATGTAAAAGTCGTACCACTCGATCATGGTGCCGATAAAGGCGGCGGCCGCGGCACGGCGAGGCTGCGGCGAAGCGGAAGGCTTCATGGGGCTGGCTCCTTTGGTTATTTTTTTGGCAGGAGAAGGTCAAACCAGTGCGCTCTGGTGGCGCTTGTTGAGCCCGATTTTTCGGCCTGGGGCTATGATTAGTCAATTTTCTATTTATTATCTTGATTATAAGAACTGCTTATTATCGAGCGACCCCATGCCCGAATCCCGCCGCGATATTCACCCCCTGCTCAATGACCGCCTGGACTGGAACTTGCTGCGCACCTTCCGTGTGATCGGCCAGGAACTGAGCATCAGCCGCGCCGCCGCCCGCCTGCACCTCACGCAACCGGCGATCAGCCAGGCGCTCAAGCGCCTGGAAGAACAGCTCGACTGCCAGCTCATCCTGCGCCGTGGCCCGCGCTTTGTGCTTACCGAGGCCGGTGAGCAGATCTTCGCCATTGCCGGTGAGATGTACGGCCAGGTCTCGCAGATGAGCAACGCCCTGCAAAAGCCGGGTGATGAAGTGATCGGCAAAGTGCGCTTGCTGATGATCAGCCGGATTAATTCCGACACGTTCGATGACTTTCTCGCAGGCTTTCATCGCGAGCACCCACGGGTAGACCTGGAGGTCGAAGTGATGCGCAGCTCCGACATCGTCGCCGCCCTGCTGGAAAAAACCGCAACCTTGGGGCTGAGCCTCAACCGTCGGTCACAGCCGCGCCTGGAACAGCACCTGTTCCTACGTCAGCGCTATGCGTTTTTTTGTGGGAAACACCACCCCTTGTTCGGACGCACCGGCTTGGTCGAAGGAGACTTGCAGTCGGAAAACTTCGTGAGTTTTACCAGCGATCAGATCGGCGGGATGCTCTCGCCGCTGACGATTTTTCGCGATCAGCAAGGGTTCGGCGGGCGGATCGTGGCGTCGTCATCCAGCCTGGAAGAAGTGCGGCGCCTGGTGATTGCCGGGTATGGCCTGGGATGCCTGCCGGTGCACGTGGTGGCCGAGGATGTGGAGAACGGGCTGCTCTGGCGGTTGCCGCCGGATGAGGGCATTGCGGATGTGGATATTCACGTGCTGTGGAATCGGGAGCAGAAGATGAGTCGGGCGGAGGGGGTGTTTATTGAGTGCCTTTTGGAGCGGTTGGCCAGAACATAATTGGCCGCATCCGAGTGCGCCAAAAAGCAGTTACAACTCACCGGATGCTCACCGAAGCGCGCACGGCTAGGATTGCAGCCAACTAAGCCAATGGCGTACATTAGCGATGATTTTCATTGAGACATCGGTCTTCACACGTCGCGTTAAAGAATTGATCGACGAGGATGCCTACATGGCCTTTCAGAACGTGCTTGTAGTGAATCCCGCCGCAGGCGATGTGATTGAGGGTACGGGCGGTATCCGCAAAATACGAGTAGCAGCCAAGAGCCATGGTAAACGAGGCGGGGCACGTGTGATCTATTACCACTTCGCCTCGGCATCACAGATTGTTTTACTGATGATCTATCCCAAAAATGAACAGCAGGACTTGAGCGCCGACGAACGCAAGTCACTGAAGGCTGCGATTGAGCACTGGAGATAGCTATGAGCCGACTTTTTGATGAATTGATGGAAAGCGTTCAAGAGATGAACGAGATCCTGCGCGGAGAACGGGAGCCATCCCGTGAATTTCATGTTGACTCAATGCGAGTTAAAGAAATCCGTAAGGCAACAGGGCTGACCCAGGCTAAATTCGCAGCGCTGATTGACGTTCAGCTCGGTACGTTGCGCAACTGGGAGCAGGGTCGTCGCGAACCTACTGGGCCGGCAAAGGCGTTGTTGAAAGCTATCCATAATGACCCAGTACATGTACTGAACGCGCTGGCTAGCTAAAATAAAACTCCACCCCCTGCACCTTAAACATCGTCATAACCGGAAAAGCTCGGAGCTGACTCAACTTCGGGCTTTTTCGTTTGTGATGCTGAGTGAGGACTCTTCAAAAACCTCACATCGATAGCACTGATGATTACTATCGAAACGAGCGCCTGCTCGATTGCCAACACTGATTCCTATAATCGCCCCCAGCTTCCCTCTCCTGCGTCTGACCTCAGGCGACTTTCACCTTGGAATCCCACACCATGCCAAGCGCGAGCCAGGCCTCTAACGGCCTTCCCGAACATAATCAACAAAGCGTCAAACAGCAGTGGCTGGCAATTCTTTCGGTCGCCGTGGGTGCATTTGCCCTGGTGACCAGCGAGTTTCTGCCGGTGGGCGTGCTCAACGACGTCGCCAGCGACTTGGGCATCAGTGCCGGCCACGCAGGCCTGATGGTCACCCTGCCCGGCATCATGGCGGCCCTTGCAGCGCCGTTGCTGTCGGTTGGCATTGGCGCCATGGACCGCCGCTATCTGCTGATCGGCCTGACGCTGGTCATGATCCTCGCCAACGGGGTGGTGGCCTATGCCACCGATTTCAGCCTGCTGCTGTTCGGCCGCGTACTGCTGGGCATCAGCATCGGCGGTTTCTGGGCCACTGCCATCGCCCTCAGCGGCAGGCTGGCGCCCAAGGGCGTGGGCGTCGCAAAAGCCACGTCGATCATCATGATGGGCGTGACCCTGGCCACCGTACTCGGTGTGCCCGTAGGCACCTGGCTCAGCGGCCTGATGGGCTGGCGCATGACCTTTCTGGTCACCGCGCTGGTGGGTGTGCCGGTGCTGCTGGCGCAAGTCTTGCTGCTGCCGCGCCTCAAACCGGAAAAGGCCATAGAGGTACGCGACCTGCCGGCCCTGTTTATCAACCCACAAGCGCGCGTCGGGTTGATCGCCGTACTGTTGATCGGCTTGGCGCACTTTGCTGCGTACACCTATGTCGCGCCGTTCTTCAAGCACAGCTCCGGCTTCGACGGGCCGACGATTGGCTCATTGTTGCTGCTGTATGGCGTGGCAGGCGTTCTGGGCAATGTGTTCGCCGGCTTCGCCGCCAACCGCAGCGTACGTAACACCTTGCTGCTGGTCGCGCTGATGATCGGTACCAGCACCGCCCTGTTCCCCTACTTCGCCACCGGTATGACGGGTGCCGTGGTGCTGATCGCGCTTTGGGGCTTTGCCTTTGGCGCCTTCCCGGCCTGCGCCAGTATCTGGATGTTCGTGGTAGCGCCCAAGGATGTGGAGCGAGGCATGCCGCTGTTCGTGGCGCTGTTTCAGGTGATCATTGCCCTGGGCTCGTTCTTTGGTGGGCGGATCGTCGACCAAATGGGCAGCTCGGTGTTGTTGAGCCTGGCCACTGTGTTGGTGGGGTTGGGGTTTGCGACCGTGCTGGTGTTGGGCCGTAAGGTGAGCAACAGCTTGGTGGCGCAGCCTGCCTGACCGAGTTGCAGCCACAAAAAAGCCTGCTGAGCGTTGAGTTCGGCAGGCTTTTTTCGTTTCCGGAGCAGGTGTTTATTGGGCCGTGGGGAAATCACGCTCGAGGACAGCGTCCACCAGGGCTTGCGCGTTCTCAATCAATTGAGCCAGGGCCATGATCACGGGCGACTGCGTGCTGACGGGATCTTCGGCGCATTGGTAAGCGGTTTGCAGGGCGGATGACAGGATTTCGGTGGCGTTTGTGAGGGCTTCTTCGGTGCCGACGTCATCGGCTACATGGAATATTTTACGCGGGGAAAATTCGGAATCAGAATCGAGATTGCTCATTGTGTAGCTCCTGTATGCAATGGGAACTGCCACATCCCGCTGTCAAACAGGATCAGGTGGCAGCTGTGCGCGGGTTGACAGACCGGTATACAGGACCCGGCGCACCCGAAGATGCCCCACGCACAGCCGCCATAAAACGACGTCACAGCAGAAGCGCTGTAATCGCATGGAGGTCGTACACCTGTAAATCAGTCTGTCAAAACCGGTCGCCATGAGGACGACGGCGGAAGGTTAGCGCCCTACCCCAGTCAACGCAACCCTGCTCGAAAACCGCCGAACCCGCATAACGTAAGCACCTGTTTCAGAAAAGCTTGGTAACCAGAATGCCCACAGGGAACCTTGTGCGCATAAGCCTCTGAGCTAGCCTGAAAAAGGTCGCCGCCGGGGCGGCATACTGTCAAGGGTGCTTATATGTCAACAAGATATCGCGATGCGGTCACAGGTGAATACGTAACAGAGCAAGAGGCGAAGAAAAGACCAAGAGAAACGGTGAAAGAAACCGATAAAAAGCGCCCGGCAAAGCCGACGAGCAAAAAGTAGGATCAACAGATGAGAGTGATTGCCGTATGTCTAGACAGACTTGCCAATGAAACCCGATTGCTCCAATGTAATGACCAACGTCATTACACAAGGAGCTATCCCTTGGCATCTATCAACATCCGTATCGATGACGACCTGAAAACTCGCGCCTACCTGGAGCTGGAGAAACTCGGTGTCACCCCTTCCGAACTGATACGCCAGGCGTTGCAATATGTTGCCGAGCGCGGCCAGTTGCCATTTAAGCCTGTGCTGATGACTGAAGAGGATGAAGCCTTGATGGCGACCGTACGTGAGCGTCTTGCATCGCCTCAACGCGTAAGGGTTTCTTTGGATGACCTATAGCCTTGATTTTGATGCGCGTGCATTGAAGGAATGGCAGAAGCTCGGTGACACCCTCCGTCAGCAACTCAAAAAGAAGCTGGTCGAAATCCTGAACAACCCACGTATTGAAGCTAATCGCCTACATCGCCTGCCTGACTGCTACAAAATCAAACTGCGTAGCAGCGGATACAGGCTGGTGTATCAAGTGATCGATCAGGAAATTACGGTGTTCGTGGTCGCCGTTGATAAACGTGAGCGTGATCAGGCTTATCGCAAAGCGTCTGAGCGCCTTGAACAGCGCTAGGCAGGACTAAAACAAATCCCTGAAGCAGCCATTAATAACGGCCGGAAATGAAAAAGCCCCGCAGCTTATTCAGCTGCGGGGCTTTTTCTATGTAATGGCGGAGAGATAGGGATTCGAACCCTAGGTACCGGTGAAGGTACAACGGATTTCGAATCCGTCCCATTCGGCCACTCTGGCATCTCTCCAACGGCGCGCATCATAACAGCATGATTGATGGATGCAAAGCGCCGAAGCGATTTTTTTCCGTGCTATCAGATGCTTGCGTCGATTACAGCGGTACGCCGAGACGATTGGCGACTTCTTCGTAGGCTTCGATCACGTCACCGAGGCCTTGGCGGAAGCGGTCTTTGTCCATCTTCTTCTTGGTGTCCTTGTCCCACAGGCGGCAACCGTCCGGGCTGAATTCGTCGCCCAGGACGATGGAGCCGTCGTGGAATACGCCGAATTCGAGCTTGAAGTCCACCAGCAACAGGCCAGCGTCGTCGAACAGCTTGCTCAGCACGTCGTTGACCTTGAGGGACAACTCCTTCATGCGCGCCAGTTGCTCAGCGGTGCCCCAACCGAACGCCACGACGTGGGATTCGTTGATAAACGGGTCGCCCTTGGCGTCGTCCTTCAGGAACAGTTCGAAGGTGTAAGGGTTGAGCTTGAGGCCCTCTTCCACGCCCAAACGCTTGACCAGGCTGCCGGCGGCGTAGTTACGCACGACGCACTCGACCGGGATCATGTCGAGCTTCTTGACCAGGCATTCGTTGTCGCCCAGCAGTTTGTCGAATTGGGTCGGGATACCGGCCGCTTCGAGTTTCTGCATGATGAAGGCGTTGAACTTGTTGTTCACCATGCCTTTGCGGTCAAGCTGTTCGATGCGCTTGCCGTCGAACGCCGAGGTGTCGTTGCGAAACAGCAGGATCAGGCGGTTGGCGTCGTCGGTCTTGTACACCGACTTGGCTTTGCCGCGGTAGAGTTCTTCACGTTTTTCCATGATGGGCTCCGCTTTGAGTAAGGTGGGCTAGGCGATGTGTCGCCAGTCGAGCCCTGAATCTTGATCGGCCAGTTGCAGCCAGTCCGGGTCGCACCCTAGGGTGTCGACAAAACATTGCCGGGCAAGCGTCGGCAGGTTGTTCTTGCTGCTGAGGTGAGCCAGGACCAGGTGTTGCAGGTCTTGCCAGCCCAACTCATACACCAGGTATGCGGCCTGGTGGTTGTTCAAATGTCCCAGCTCGCCGCCCACCCGCTGCTTGAGAAAATAAGGGTAATGACCGCGTGCCAGCAGGTCTCGGCAGTGGTTGGACTCGATCATCAAGGCATCGAGGTCCCGGTAACCCTCCAGCACCTTGGCGCAATAAGAACCCAGATCGGTGAGCACACCGAAGCGCCGCTCACCGTCACTGAATACATATTGCGTCGGCTCCTGGGCATCATGAGCAACCGCAACAACATTGATGCTCAGGGCGCCAATTTGCAGTTGCTCACCACCGGCCAGGAAGCCAGCAGGTTCAATGGGTTTGCGCATCCCGCGCAACGTGCCGCGACTCAAGTACACCGGTAAATTGTAGCGCCGAGACAGCAAACCCACGCCATGCACATGGTCGGCATGTTCGTGGGTTACCAGAATCGCGCTCAGTTGCGTGGGGTGAACCCCCAGGCGCAACAGGCGCCGCTCGGTTTCCCGCAGGGAGAAACCACAATCGACCAGCACGTACGTGTCATCATGGGCGACCAGCGTACCGTTCCCTTGGCTACCGCTGCCGAGAACGGCAAAACGCATCGGATCAGCCCAGGTTGTCTTGAATCACGCCCAACACTTTGCGCGCTGTTTCAGCTGGCGCGACGGTGTTGATGTTCTTCTCGACGGTAACTTGCACGCTTTCGCCCACCTTGCTCAAACGAACCTGGTAACGCTCGGCGCGGGTTTCGATCTCTTCCTTGGTCGGCGCGCTGCCGAACAATTTGCCGAAGAAACCTGGCTCGTCGTCTTTTTTCTCGGCCTTTTCAGCCACGTTGATGTAGTACAGGCCCAGGCTGCGGTTGATGTCTTCAACGCGCCAAGGGCCCTGCTCCAACGCGCGGCCAACACTGGCCCAGGCGCGGTCGAGGTCTTCACCCAGGTTCAGCACCACGTTGCCGCTGCCGTCTTCGGTGAGGCTGACGCGACTAGGGGTGTCGTAATCACGGGCGGCGAGTAAGGATACGGAACCACCCTTCTCGGAGATACGGCTCATGCTGGCCAGCATCTCGTCGACCAGCGCGGCGTCGACACCGGTGTTGACCGAGCGCGGGGTGAAGTCGACGTCAGCCGTGCTGCCGGCAGGCCGCTCGGCGCTGACCACATAGACTTCGCTGGTGTTGCGCTGCACGCCAGGCTCGATGCGCACACGCACACGGGCTTCGCTGTCGGCGGCTACACCGCCCGCCAGCAGGCGCTGGGCCATGTTGGCGGACAGCTCGCGACCTTGCTGCCACGCGGTGGTGAACTCACCGGTCTGCGGGCGTTGCTGGTCGAGGCGGAAACCGTTGTCCTGAAAGAACTGCACCGCCACCGGCCAGACTTCAGCAGGTGGGCGCTGAGCCACGATCCAGCGGTTGTCGCCGCTTTTCTGCAGGCTGTAGTCGCTGGCATCGGCCACGGCCGTGATCGGCTGTGGGCGTGGCACTACGTACTCACCCTTGACCGTGTCGTCGGCAACGTTGCGTGGAATCGGCAGCAACGGGTCAAGGCGCTTGGCGACATTGACATCAGGCGGCAGTTGCATCGGTTTGGTTGCTTGCGCTTCCAGGTAATCGCTGCCGCGGTCACGGAAGTAGCCTTCCGGCCCCCATACCCAACCGCAGCCACTGGTGCTGGAGATAATCAAGGCAAGTGCGGAAAGTCCGGCCAATCGCTTCATGCGTAGTGCTTCCTCAATTAAACCAGGACGCCGGACTGGCGCAGGGCCTGTCGCAGCGGTTCGTGACAGGCTTCGCTGAGGCGGGTGAGCGGCAGACGGATACCGTCCGGCATCAGGCCCATCTCAAACAGCGCCCACTTCACGGGAATAGGATTGGATTCGATAAACAGTGTCTTGTTGAGCGGCATCAGCTTCTCGTGGATCGCACGAGCGGTGGCTGCATCGCCAGCAATGGCGGCGGCGCACAGCTCGCTCATGGCGCGCGGGGCCACGTTGGCGGTCACGGAGATGTTGCCCTTGCCACCCAGCAGGATCAGCTCGACAGCGGTGGCGTCGTCACCGGAATACACCAGGAAGTCGCTGCTCACGCCGGCCAGGATGTCCTTGGCGCGCTGCAGGTCGCCGGTGGCTTCCTTGATGCCGATGATGTTCGGCACGGTGGACAGGCGGATCACGGTCTCTGCCTTCATGTCGCACGCGGTGCGGCCCGGCACGTTGTAGAGGATCTGCGGGATCTGCACGGCTTCGGCGATGGCTTTGAAGTGCTGGTACAAGCCTTCCTGGGTCGGCTTGTTGTAATACGGGGTTACCAGCAGGCAAGCGTCGGCGCCGGCCTTCTTGGCGTTCTTGGTCAGCTCGATCGCTTCACGCGTCGAGTTGGCGCCCGTACCGGCGATCACCGCAATGCGGCCCGCCACGCGCTTGACCACGAACTCGATCACCTGGATGTGTTCTTCCACATCGAGGGTGGCCGATTCACCTGTGGTGCCGACCGCCACAATGGCGTTGGTGCCCTCTTGCAGGTGGAAGTCCACCAGTTTGCCCAGGCTGTCCCAGTCGAGACGACCTTGTGCATCCATGGGTGTGACCAGTGCCACCATACTGCCCGCAATCATGCAACCGCTCCTGCCGGAAAAAGAGAGCCGTAATGGTACTGGCGCCAAGATGCTTGTACAAGCGAAGTACCGCGTGAGGATGCGTTCTGGCGCAACTAAACGACGGGCAATGCCATCATTAGGCCAAAGCACCGCCCGAAGCGGGCTGATCACGCAATGAAAACGCCACCTCCTAGCCCTTGGCGACGCTTTTCGCTACCCTTGATCCTTTGATCGATACCGCCCACACGGCATCGACCGCTCATCGCTTTAGGAAGGCTGCATGTCCACCCCCACAGTTCGCGAACAATTCCTTGTTATCAGTGCCCTCGGCGCCAACCCCATGGAGCTGACCAACGTCCTGTGCCGCGCCAGCCATGAGAACCGCTGCGCCGTCGTGACCTCCCGCCTGACCCGCCATGGCGAGTGCAGTGCGCTGGTCCTGCAGATTTCTGGCTCCTGGGATGCCTTGGCGCGTCTGGAAACCGGCCTGCCAGGCCTGGCCAAGAAGCATGATTTCACCGTCAACGTGGTACGCAGCGCTGCCCTGGAAAACCGTCCCCAGGCCCTGCCTTATGTAGCGTATGTCAGCTCGGCCTACCGTTCGGACATCGTCAACGAGTTGTGCCAGTTCTTTATCGACCATAACGTCGAGCTGGAAAACCTGACCTGTGACACCTACCAGGCGCCACAAACCGGCGGCACCATGCTCAATGCCACCTTTACCGTGACCTTGCCGGCCGGCGTACAGATCAGTTGGCTGCGCGACCAGTTCCTGGATTTCGCCGATGCCCTGAACCTCGACGCCTTGATCGAGCCATGGCGCCCACAGAACCCCATGTAAGGAAGTACTTCTCTATGCCGGTAGCCATCGACACACCCGTGGCCGATTTCGAGGCCCAGGCCACCAGCGGCCAGACCTTCAGCCTCGCAGCCCTCAAGGGCAAGCAAGTGGTGATCTACTTTTACCCGAAAGACAGCACCCCTGGCTGCACCACCGAAGGCCAGGGTTTTCGTGACCAGTACGCCGCGTTCAAGGCCGCCAATACCGAAGTGTTCGGCGTGTCGCGCGACAGCGTGAAGTCCCACGAGAACTTCAAAGGCAAACAAGAATTTCCTTTCGAGCTGATCAGCGATAAGGACGAAGCGGTCTGCCAGCTGTTTGATGTGATCAAGTTGAAGAAGCTGTATGGCAAGGAATACCTGGGCGTGGATCGCAGCACCTTCCTGATCGACAGCCAAGGCGTCCTGCGTCAGGAATGGCGCGGCGTGAAAGTGCCGGGGCATGTTGATGCGGTTCTGGCGGCAGCGCAGGCGCTGAACAAGGCTTGATCTTGCCTCGATAAGGCCTTCAGGCCTTGCGCAACCAATAACGGTACACACCCTCGGCGGCGTCTTCATGCTCCAGGGTGTGGCCGGCCAGCTTGGCAAAGGTGCGAAAATCGCGCTGGGAGCCGGCGTCGGTGGCTGTCACCTTGAGCACGGCACCGCTGGCCAGTTTATTGAGCTCCAGCTTGGCCTTGAGCAAGGGCAACGGGCAGTTCAGACCGCTGGCGTCGAGTTCGGCGTCACAGGCTACAACGTCGGTCATGGTGTTACTCCAGGCAAACATTTAGGCTGCTTAGAATATCTGGTCCCAAGCTCAGTGTCCGGCTACAGTAAGCTCTTTGTCGAAAGGCTTTGTGCATGACTTTTTTGCGCCCTACCCTGCTGACGCTGGCCTGCCTGCTGGCCTCCCCGGCCTTCGCTGACGACCTGCCGTCACTTGGTGACGCCAGCTCTGCCATTGTCTCGCCGCAACAGGAATACCAACTGGGCCGCGCCTGGCTGGCTTACCTGCGCGGCCAGGTCTCGCAACTCAATGACCCGCAACTCAAGGATTACGTCGAAACCAGCGTGTACAAGCTGGTGGAGACCAGCCAGGTCAATGACCGGCGCCTGGAATTTATCCTGATCAACAGCCCACAGCTCAACGCCTTTGCGGCACCGGGTGGGATCGTCGGGGTCAACGGCGGCCTGTTTCTCAATGCACAGACCGAAGGCGAATACGCGTCGGTACTGGCCCACGAACTGGCGCACTTGTCCCAACGCCACTTCGCCCGAGGCGTGGAAGCGCAATCACGCATGCAACTGCCGATGATGGCCGCCCTGCTTGGCGGCATTATCGCCGCTGCCGCAGGTGCCGGGGATGCCGGTATCGCCGCGATTGCCGGCTCACAAGCCGCGGCGATCCAGGAGCAGCGCCGCTTCTCCCGCCAGAACGAACAAGAGGCTGACCGCATCGGTATCCTTAACCTGGAGAAAGCAGGCTACGACCCTCGCTCCATGCCCACCATGTTCGAACGGCTGATGCGCCAATACCGCTTCGACGCCAAGCCGCCAGAGTTCCTGCTGACTCACCCGGTCACCGAATCGCGTATCGCCGACACCCGCAACCGCGCCGAACAGGCCAAACCCGGCGGCAAGGAAGACAGCCTGCGCTATCAACTGATTCGCGCACGGGTACAGCTCAAGTACGAAGACACACCAGGCCTGGCTGCCAAGCGCTTCCAGGCGCAGCTAGATGAAAACCCTAAAAATGACGTGGCGCGCTATGGCCTGGCCATCGCCCAGATCAAGGGCACTCAACTCAAGGAAGCACGGGAAAGCCTGGCGCCGCTGCTGGCCAAGGCGCCCAACGACATCACCTACAACCTGGCCCAAATCGAACTGGACATCACCAGCAACCGTATGCCGGATGCGCAGCAACGTACCGACCGCATGCTCACCCAGTACCCCAGCAACTATCCGCTGAACCAGGTGCGGGTAGATCTGTTGCTTAAACAGAACCGTACCGCCGATGCAGAAAAGGCGCTGGACGGGCTGCTCAAATCGCGCCCGGACGATCCGGACGTGTGGTATCAGGTCGCCGAAACACGCGGCTTGTCGGGCAACATCATTGGCCTGCATCAGGCCCGTGCCGAATATTTCGCATTGGTGGGGGATTTCCAGCAAGCCATCCAGCAGTTGGACTTTGCCAAGCGGCGTGCTGGCAATAACTTCCCGCTGTCCTCGCGCATCGACGCCCGTCAGCGTGAACTGATCGAACAGGAGCGCCTGGTGAAAGGCATGATGAGCTGAACCCGCCGCCCACAAAAAAGCCCCGCTGCCGTTAACCGGCAGCGGGGCTTTTTTATAGGTCTAGCGGATTACTCAGCCAGCTTGAAGGTGATGAAGCTGGCACGGCCTTGACGCAGGACGCGCATCGACACCGAGCGATTCTTCGGCAACGCCTTGGCGATGTCGGCGAACTCCTTGGTGGTATCGATTGCCTGGTTGTTCAAGTGGGTGATCACGTCACCCGGTTGCAGGCCGATCAAGGCGGCTGGGCCGTCCTGAACCTCCTTGATCACGACACCGCTTTGCAGGTCGAAGGTTTTCTTCTGTTCGGCGGTCAGTTCAACCACGGCGATACCCAGGCGGTTACTGCTGCGCTCGGCACCTGGCTTGGCGTTGCCCAGGGCGTCCAGGGTCGCGCCTTCTTCCGGAATTGCCCCAACGGTCAGTTCGACGTTCTGGCGCTTGCCGTCACGAATCACTTCCAGCTTGGCTTTGCCGCCGGCCTTGAGCGCGCCGACCAAATGAGGCAAGTCTGCCGACATGATGATCGGCTGGCCGTTCATGCTCAGGATTACATCGCCCACTTTCAGGCCGCCTTTGGCCGCAGGGCCATTGTCCTGAATCTGCGCAACCAGGGCACCGGCCGGCTTGTCGAGACCGAAGGACTCAGCCAGGTCCTTGTTCACTTCCTGGATCACCACGCCCAACCAGCCGCGGCTGACCTTGCCGCCGCTTTTGAGCTGATTGGAGACGTCCATGGCCACATCGATCGGGATCGCGAAGGACACGCCCATGAAGCCACCGGAGCGGGTGTAGATCTGCGAGTTGATGCCCACCACCTCACCGGCCAGGTTGAACAGCGGGCCACCGGAGTTGCCTGGGTTGATCGGCACGTCGGTCTGGATGAACGGTACGTAGTTTTCGTTCGGCAGGCTGCGACCGATGGCGCTGACGATGCCTTGGGTAACGGTGTGGTCAAAGCCGAACGGCGAACCGATCGCGACCACCCACTGACCGGCCTTCAGGTCCTGGGACTTGCCCAGCTTAAGCACCGGCAAGTCCTTGCCCTCGATTTTAAGCAAGGCCACGTCGGAACGTGGATCGGTGCCAATCAGCTTGGCCTTGAGTTCACTGCGGTCGGCCAGGCGCACGAGAATCTCGTCGGCATCGGCAATCACGTGGTTGTTGGTGAGGATATAGCCGTCAGGCGAAATGATGAAGCCGGAGCCCAGGGATTGGGCTTCGCGCTGGCCACCGCCGCCACGGGGGGAGCGTGGTTGCGGCATCCCTCGTTCGAAGAACTCGCGCAGCATGGGCGGCAAGCCTTCCAGGTCGGGCATCTGCTGGTTCGAGACTTTGCGATCCGGCAGCTTCTGCGTGGTACTGATGTTCACCACGGCAGGCGAGGCCTGCTCCACCAGTTGGGTGAAGTCAGGCAACTCGACCGCTTGCGCAGGTAAGGCCTGACCCAGCACCAGCACTGTGGCGACTATGGATAAGTAAGACTTCAAACGTGGTATCGACATACAGCTCCCGTTACGACGAGCAGGGTTAAGCGACAGGGTTCAATAAATGCCGGGCACTGCGACCGGCATTTTTGTTCCGCGAACAAACAAGGCCAGAGCCATCAAACCCTGACCTATAAAAAACATGGGAAGTTTTTGCAAGTGAAAATGCTGATCCAGAGATTTCATACACCCAGCCCCCAACCAAATTCGGGCTCAGATTGAAAGAACAGGATGAACATAAGATTAACAATCTCAGGGCTTGGCGGCGGCCTTTTCACCACGCACCGACAACGCGATACGCTCAGCAGTGCCAATGGGAATTTCACCGACCACGGTGACCATCATTTCGCCATCCACCGTATTCAAGCGCCGCGAGACTGCCACGGTCGGCCCAAGCTGAGCACGGGTTTCATTCACGTCAGCGCCGCTGGCTGACTCAAGAAACACCGAAAAACGCGCGAGCCCATCGTCATACATCAGGCTGTCGACGGTAGATTTCGTTTGGGTATCTTTGCGCGTGGCGCTGCTGATCTGTTGGAAACCTGGCGGTAGCCAGTCCAGATGCCACCTTTGCGTGGCAGACAAGTCAGGTGCTTTAGCGGCGGACGACATTGTTACCGGCGAACAGTCGCTGCTGGGCTGCAAGTCCTGGTCAGAAGGAATGGCCGAGGGGTCCAGGCGCGTGAACTGGAAACGCTCCAACAACTGCCCTTGATCGTTGAGCAGCAAGGACTTGAGCGGCAGCGCAGTCTCACGATCCAGGTGTAATTCAAACCCATAACGGTAAGGGTCACGCGGACTGATCGACACAATCACCGCATTACGACCAGCCACGCGGGATTTGCCAATGACGGCCAGTTCATAGAATGGATTGAGTTTTTTGGGATCGAGAATACGCGAGGGTGCATCAGAAGAATGACCGAGGCTGGCAACCAACGTGCCACTGACGCATTGCGCTCGGCCGTCTATCCGAACCGCTTCTTGGGCGGAGCCGTCAAGCTGCAACAATCGTTCACGGACATGACCATCCTGGACGCGGTGCCAGATGTCATGGGTGGAAAAACTGCCGTTACGTTCGTAGACAAACGTACCTTCGAAGCTTTGCTGCTGCTCTGCACGCCCAAGTCGAGTCAGCCAGTCTTGGGCTTCATCGGCATGGGCGGATAGTGCAAACCAACTACTGAGCAAAAGCGCAAGGAGCGGTATGGCGCGCATAGGGCTCCTTAGCGAATCAGCGGTTTTCCTGGCTTGCTGCGCGAGCGTATGGCAGAGCGCTTTCAGTGCCTTTGGCGGCCGATTCCTGCGCATGTTGACGCAGGTAGCCTGGAAGGCGCTGATCTTGCCAGCCGGATTGCCCCTGAAGTACACCATTGGCCATAGGGCCGGTGGTATCGGTGCTTTCCTTGTAGCCAGCCAGCACGGCCGGGCCTTTGACTTGCGGACCGGCCATGACCGGCTGCTGAGTCTGCTGGGCCAGCTCGTTGCCTGCGATCTCGTCCTGGTTGTACAGGCGAACGCCTGCCAACACAGCAACGGTCACCGAGGCGGCCACTGCCAGACGACCCAGGCTACGCCATGGACCACGCGAGGCTTTTGCCGGAACGGCTTCATCCGCCAGTGCAGCAGAAACGGCCGCAGCAATATCCAGACGAGGGATTAGGAGATCCTTGTGCATCACCGCCCGAGCGACTTGGTAACGAGACCAGGTATCACGGGTTTCGGCGTCATCAAATGCGTTGAGCACTCGACGAAGTTCCAGTTCATCCGCTTCGTTATCCATCACTGCGGACAGCGATTCCTGCAGGGCATCACGACTCATGGCGGTTCCTCTCTTGGCTGTCGCCGCTGTCTTTAGTTTTCCTGCAACAACGGTTGCAAGGCTTTGTCGATGGCTTCCCGGGCCCGGAAAATCCGTGACCTCACAGTCCCCACCGGACATTGCATGACGCTCGCAATGTCTTCGTAACTCAGACCATCGAATTCACGTAAAGTTAACGCCGTACGCAAATCTTCTGGCAGTTGCTGAATAGTGCGATGAACGGTGCCTTCGATCTCGTCGCGCAGCAATGCACGCTCAGGCGACTCGAGATCTTTGAGGCCGTGATCACCATCGTAAAATTCTGCATCTTCTGAACTGACATCACTGTCTGGTGGGCGGCGACCGCGTGACACCAGATAGTTTTTCGCCGTGTTAATGGCGATGCGGTACAGCCACGTATAAAACGCACTGTCACCGCGGAAATTTCCAAGTGCACGGTAAGCCTTGATAAAGGCTTCCTGTGCAACGTCCTGCGCTTCATGGGTGTCGTGCACAAACCGCACGATCAACCCGAGAATTTTGTGCTGGTATTTCAGCACTAGCAGATCAAATGCTCGCTTATCACCGCGCTGTACGCGCTCGACCAGCTGCTGATCCTCTTCCTGGGTTAGCATGAACACTCCTCGTTGTACTTGAAGGAGGCTTGCATAACTAAACGATCAGGCTTGCAAACATAGACTCGGGCTTTTCGCAAAAGTTCTCCCCCTTCAAGCAAGTTTCCGGCATGCACTGATTTGGCACACACGAAAAACGCAGCACGGTCGGTGCCGGCTGCGCGAATAATCTTGTCGCCGGTTTCGTGACGCGTCCAATGCTCCCGACGGGCCAATAAACTCAACGTTTTCCCAGCTTTCGGGCAACCTGCTATTGAGTCGGGGCTCATGCAAAAAGTTCCCGTCCCGCCAACCGGCTGTTTCCCAACGCTGCGCAGCATAATCTCACAATGCCACGAAGGCGTGGCTATTGTGCCGCTCCACCCCTCTATATACTAGTGGCCCGTGTGACCCTTTGATTCGCCGATCCAGGCGTCCTGTTTGCGCCCCCCTTTGGATCGCTTTTTGCGGAATCCGTCAAATGAGCCAACAGTTTCAACACGATGTCCTGGTTATCGGTAGCGGCGCCGCCGGCTTGAGCCTGGCCCTGACCCTGCCCAGCCATTTGCGTATAGCGGTTTTGAGCAAAGGCGACCTGGCCAACGGCTCGACCTTCTGGGCCCAGGGCGGCGTGGCTGCGGTGCTGGACGACACAGACACCGTGCAATCCCACGTCGAAGACACCCTTAACGCCGGCGGTGGCCTGTGCAACGAAGACGCCGTGCGCTTCACCGTCGAGCACAGCCGGGAAGCCATCCAATGGTTGATCGACCAAGGTGTGCCCTTCACCCGCGATGAACATGCCGGCAGCGACGACGGTGGCTTTGAGTTCCACCTGACCCGCGAAGGCGGCCACAGCCATCGCCGAATCATTCACGCTGCCGATGCCACCGGGGCCGCGATTTTCAAGACCCTGCTCGATCAGGCCCGCCAACGCCCCAACATCCAATTGCTGGAGCAGCGCGTCGCCGTCGACCTGATCACCGAAAAACGCCTGGGCCTGGCGGGCGAGCGCTGCCTGGGTGCCTACGTACTCAACCGCACCAGCGGTGAAGTCGATACTTATGGCGCACGCTTCACCATTCTCGCCTCGGGCGGCGCCGCCAAGGTCTACCTCTATACCAGCAACCCCGACGGTGCCTGCGGCGACGGCATTGCCATGGCCTGGCGCTCGGGCTGCCGGGTCGCCAACCTGGAGTTCAACCAATTCCACCCCACGTGCCTGTATCACCCGCAGGCCAAGAGCTTTTTGATCACCGAAGCCCTGCGCGGCGAAGGCGCACATTTGAAGCTGCCCAATGGCGAACGCTTCATGCAGCGCTTCGACCCACGCGCCGAGCTGGCACCACGCGATATCGTCGCCCGCGCCATCGACCACGAAATGAAGCGCCTGGGTATCGACTGCGTGTATCTGGACATCAGCCACAAGCCCGAAGCCTTCATCAAGACCCACTTCCCGACCGTCTACGAACGCTGCCTGACCTTCAATATCGACATCACCAAGGGCCCGATCCCCGTGGTGCCGGCCGCGCACTACACCTGCGGTGGCGTGATGGTCGATCAGCATGGCCGCACCGACGTGCCGGGCCTGTATGCCATCGGCGAAACCAGCTTCACTGGCCTGCACGGCGCCAACCGCATGGCCAGCAATTCATTGCTCGAATGCTTCGTGTATGCCCGCTCGGCGGCAGCGGACATTCTTGAGCAACTGCCGCGCATCCCGGTACCAGCCGCCCTGCCCCGCTGGGATGCGAGCCAGGTCACTGATTCGGACGAAGACGTGATCATCGCTCACAACTGGGACGAGCTGCGACGCTTCATGTGGGACTATGTGGGTATCGTGCGCACCAACAAGCGCCTGCAAAGGGCGCAACATCGGGTGCGCTTGCTGCTGGATGAGATCGACGAGTTCTACAGCAACTATCGCGTAAGCAGAGACCTGATTGAATTGAGGAACCTTGCTCAAGTAGCGGAACTGATGATCAGGTCTGCCATGAAACGTAAGGAATCTCGGGGTCTGCACTACACGTTGGACTATCCAGAGCTGCTGCCAGAGGCGAAGGATACGATCCTTACACCCGACAAATGAGGCACGTTAGGAGCCATAGCGTAGCACCATGGGGCCCCAGTTTGTAACAGCTTTGGCGCACATTTGTCCCAACGCTGAGGTCCTTATCACCTGCCCGCAAGGGTCCTTATCGTGCGCCTGAGCGAGCATGCGAGGGCCTATGGGGGTAAGCGCGCAGGTTAGTAGTTACAGGTGGTCACTCAGATTTTTGTGCCAGATCCTCATGAGGTGCCCTTGAGGCACCCATACAGCCAGAAGGCCACATGAACACCAACGCAGGCCCGTAGGCCGCGCTAAACGTGTCCATGAAGTTGTCCTAAGAGTTAAGGGATCGGTGAACCGTCAGGTTTGTGAGACCGTATTGAGTGGCAATCTCAAGGATGCCCTCATAGGATTTAGGCCAGCCTCCACCACTTGAGTCGTTGGTGGCCCCTGACTGGAGCAGGGCAAAGCAAACGGCTGCATATGGGGTCAGGTGATCGACTTGTATCTTCGTAACCACCCGTTTGTCCTTGTAGGTATAACAGAGAGTAAAACTCATGGCTGGCCTTGCCGTAACATGGTCGATGCCCAAGCATAGCAACTAAACAGCTCGCCCATGAGGCCCATTACGGACCTCATGGATACAGCGGGTGTTACGGCTTGACGACCACACGGGTGATCAGCGGAAAGTCTACGGTCTCGACCTGAAGTTTCTCAGTAGGGTCCGCTGGGTTTGCCAGCTTCAGCTTGACCTTGGCCTGAGCCATTACGTCAGCGATACCGGTGATTTCGATGTCCCAGCCCTGTACCGAGGCGTTACGGCTGGCGAGGATTGACCACACATCACCGTCGTTACCTTCACGGAACGACAGGGAGGCGAAGCCTTTAGGGAGCATGAAGACGCCACGGTTGCCATCCGAATAGAACTGGGTACGGCAGCCCAACAGGTCCTCAATATCATCTACGCCTGCACGCTGGGCAGCACGCTCAAGGATTGCCTGTTCGGTCATGTGCATCAGCAGCACGAAGTCACTCAGGGAGTTGCCCACTGAGTGGTTGATGCTCAGTGTTAGTTGGTCAATCCAATCCTCAGCACGATCACGTGGTCCAGTGCCAGCAATGGTGACTTCCTTGACCTCGACACTTGGGGACTTCAGGAGAATGTCCACGATGGTAGAGCCGCACGCTTTCTCAAAGTCCTGCATGGCCTTATCCAGCATTTGGCCGATGGAGTTGCTGGTGAAACCTGCCACCACATGAGCATCTAACAGAGTCATACGGTGCGAGAAGAACGCGGCGGTATCAGTGGGCTCCGTAAAGATCACGTCACCGGCAACAGCTTCACCCTTTGTAATGGTCGAGGTGTCGTAGATCGACTTACGTGGGTCGAACTCGACGTTGCGGTCGACCATGTTGACCAGTTGCACAGGGGTCGGCTCAGTGCCCTTAGGTCGAAACTCACACGGGATAGCATCAACGGCGTTCTGGTGCCATTCGCCACCATTAAAGAAGTCGTCAAGGACCGCAACGATACCTTCAGCGGCGACGCTGCCGTCACTGCATGGGGCGCTTGTGGATGCCTGGGTGTTGAACTGAAGGTTACCACCATTGCCCCACACGGCCTGCTCATAGGCAGTCGGTGCGCTGTAACGGTCAGTGTTCTCGCGGTGGTCGGCGGATTTGAAAGCGTTCTGTTTACGAGTAGGCATGATTGAGTATCTCCTGAAAGTTTACTTGAAGGGGTTCAACGGGACGCCAACAAGAGCCAGCGCCACCGGAGGCAAGACGGTGTGAGTCAGTAGGTTGCCCGTGAGTCATTCCCACGAGGACCATGAGGACCGGCCATTAGCGGCACGGATAGCAGCACCACGTGCACGGTATTCAGCTTCGCGGGCCTCACGCTTGGCACGGCGACGGGCGACCTCAAGGGCCGTAGGGGTCGCATAGGAAGCAACGCGCTCAGCATGGGCACGAGACTCAGCTAACTGGCGCTCACGCTCGGCTGCTGAATGGGCCTCACGAGCACGAACTGCTCGGACCACAGCGGGGAACGCATCAGCGATCAGACCAGCGTCAAGGTATTGCTTAACGATGGCCTCACGGGCCGAATCATTCTTACCTGCACCAGCGATCAGCCCAGACAGCATCACGCCTTCAGCGAAGGTACGGGTCACGCTCTGGCCTTGGACTTCAACAGTTTCGGGCGTTACGTTTTGAATGTTCAATTGCATGGTAGGTGTCTCCTAAATTCGAGACATTGATTCATGGCCCTGCCGCATAGAGGCAACGTGACCAGATGGCAAGGAGTAGCCGCACGGACCTCTCAAGGACATGATCAATATCTTCTGGGTTTGGGTTGGTGCGATCACGGGTCTGTAACTTGGCGGGGTGTGATCTTGGTGCCGATAGCGGACGGCGTTACAATAGATGGATGATGCGTTGAGCTTTCCCTAAAGGGACCTTTAAGCGTGCACGGAGTACCCCGTCGATGTGGAGCGATGGTGACCCGATGATCGACTTAACGAAGGCGCTCAGACCGGGGTGATTGGCTTCGAGGTGGGCCAGTAGGGAATCCAAATGGACCCCGCATGATGACTCGCAATAGAAGCTGTTACGGGCACGTCGATCACGCCAGATGCCACGGAGGGTCAGCAACTTCACGCGGGACGCGGGGGTGACGCACAGGGCATTGAGCTGGTCGAGGAAGGAACTGCTCATAGCTGTGCCTCCTTGCATGCACGGCCCCAGCGATCCACACGGGATGCCTGAGTGGCCTTCTTAGCTTTGGCCTGAGCGGCCTTGGCTTCAGCTACGCCGACGTTGATGGTCTCAGTATTTGCACGCAACCAGTCAAGGCCACGGGGTTTGACCCTCCAGCCTTCACGGTTGCCGAAGTCCGATGAGATCGCCACAAAGGCGCCTGATGAGAAACCTTGCTGCTTCGGTCGGATCTGACCAGTACGGCTACCAAAATCGTCACAGACGTGAACGAACATCGGCCCCTTTGCGAGAAATTCAAGAGCAAGTCGAGGCTGTTGAATACCAGCCACACGGCAAGCCTCGGTCCATGTCAGACCCGCGCCGCGAGCCTTCATGTCGAGAGTCGTAGCCTTGGGCATGTTTGCGTCCAGAAGGGCATCTTTATGGCGCAGCTCACGGACGGCACTGTTGCGCATGGCGATGAACGCACGAATGACCATCAGGTAAAAGTCGGTTGAAACCCACATGGCGTATGCAATTGCGCCCTCTTCTGTTGCAAGGGTCCCGTTACCGTGGGAGACATGCAAATTTGCATCTTTGATCAGGGCAGCTTGAACAGCATTACGCCACTGACCCGGTTCCCGAACATTCAGAGTCTTGGCGATCTCGTTGAGATTCCACATTCCATCTTCGTTCGGCTTGAAGGTCTGCCCCTCAATCACGATAGGCAGCAGATCAGTTTGGTTATTGGTGTTGGCCAGCATAGTAGTGGACTCCTTTTGAGTGCCCCCTGAGTTCGCTCCCACAGGCCGACCGTCAAGGCCCCACTACGGGCATCGACTATGGCTCAAGAAGCATTCAGAAAGACTTGACGTTGATAAAAGCCCAGCGACGGGCGTAGAGGAATTCAGAGCGACCGATTAGCTTAGCGGTCTGTCCCTGTTCTTGTGAGGGTTTTTAATCTGGTCATACTGGAGCACCAACGAGCCGCTACGGTCACACTTCTACAACCACGACATCGAAGGTAGACCCAAGATCTTAATGATCGACCTTAAGGTAACTCTAAGAGCATTCTCTTTAAGTTTTTATTATTTATAGAACTAAACTAATAAAACTTAATCTTAGAGTCATCTTGTAGAGATCTTTAAGTTAAAAGGCCCCTTTATACTGTGCGATCAGAGATAGGAGGCCCAAACCTATCAAGGGTCTATTCACACGAAGTGCGCAGACAGAATCGCTACAGTGGACCTGATGCTGGCCCCGCAGATCCCGTTAGGGCTGCGCTTGGTGGTCGTGGTGTCTTGGACATTGGTCTACCTGAAAGAGGTAACGTTGATCACTGGACGTACACGCCTTGCCCGCAGAGGGCCACCTTTGAGGTGACCTTGCGGCATCTTGAAAGGAAAGCAACGCTGATTTAGTCTGTCCCTCTTTGGGTGAGGGTTTTTAAATCTTCGACGAACGTGTAGCTAACACGTCAGGACTCACAACCGCTCGCATGTCCTTATCGAACCTAACGGCTGGTCTTCCCTGAAGTGACATCAAGGTAGACCTTATTGTTGACTTTCATACCGCCGCAATAAGTGAAGTACACACCTTCGCCACGATTCGTTGAGGCCATCCAGCCACCAATTTCCTTGAAGTCATCCTCAGTACAAGTGCCGTCATCTATCAATGCCCGCGCTGCTTTAGCAAATGGGTCCTTATAAATCCTATAATCGTCTGAACCTTTTACGAGAGAGTAATCTCCACTTGCATCCTCTGAAGGGTCCTTAGGGCGATCTCGGCTAAAATCTTTGCTCTGAACCCATTCAGCAAACTTCCCGTCCTTGATGCCATTAACGGCCGTACAGGCTTTATTTCCAGACTTAATGTACTCGCTGACGCCGCCAGTACAGGATGCAGAATAGGTTTTAGTAATACGCACCCACTGACCTTTACGCTCTAAGATGTCAACGCCTTCCCTGAACATAAGACGGCCTGCGACCCCACACTCTGTAGATGGGCAAGTGTGTCGATCAGTACGATCTGTGGTGACCCATAGTTTTTCCTGCCCCAGCGCATGAGCCGCAAAGACTTGAAGCACTGCACAAAGAGCGAGGCCACTGAAGAAACGTCCATTGTTCAATTGACAGCTCCGTTACTTAGTTAATGTTCCATGATGTCCGCATACTAAGCGCTCGTTGGCGACCAGCATAGATGCAGCCTTAGCTTGCCAGCTTCAAAGCTTTCACCAGAGCGTCCGCCATACGGCCCACCTCAACGGCACTCCCAGCCCCGTACAGGTCATAACTGATAGACCCTGAAGCGTGACCCAAGATGGACTCAGCGGTTCCCACAGGCACCTCAGCGGCCTTCAAGGCACCGGCCAGTGAGTGACGCAATGAGTGGAAAGTCTGGGTCCGATCAGCGTTCAAGCTCAAGACATCCCGTAACGCACCATTAAGCAGGTTCGAGAACTGACCAGCGCCCAAGGTGAACAGCCGAGAGTCGGCCTTCCTGACAAACTCAAGGAACGCCTTAAGGTCGAAGCCATAGGCCCCGTCAGTCAGCGGTACGACACGTAGAGCATTCTTGGTCTTGGCTGTCTTGCCATCGTTCCTATTGATGTCGATGACCCACACAGTCCCGACCTGCTTAACGTCAGCCTTGGTCAACTGCCTGAGTTCCTCAATACGGGTCCCAGTGATCACTCCAAGGGACAACGCCCAGCGCTGCCAAGCGTCCACTGGAAGCGACTTAGCGTGAGCCATCAGGGCCTTTACCTGATCCTGAGAGAGCGCCTCACGGGAGCTGTCAGCTCCTTTAGTTGGCTTCAGGCCCTTATCGAAACTCTTATCGAGGTAGCCATTGTTCACAGCCCAATCCATGACCGTTGATAGCCGGGTCAGCAGCTTCTTAACTGTCGAAGGCTTACGGGCCTCAAGGAGCTTTTCCCTGAGGCCCTTCATGTCCTCCCGTGTGTGGCTCTTCATGTCCAAGTCACCAAGGACCGCACCGATGGCCTCACACGATGACTTCACGTCCCGCATGGTGCTGGCCTGAATGCTGTCCTTGCGTTCCTCCATGTAGAGCGCAGAGAGAGACTTAAAGGTCAGACCCGGAGAAGCATTTACAGATTGGGAGAGAAAGAGGGCTTCAGGCGTGCCACAAGGTTCATCGTTGAGGTCCTTAACGATCTCGACCAGCTTCCCTGAACGGCCCCGCATACGCTCCTGAGAGGCCTCAAGGATCTCAAGGGCCTTACTGACTGCCCGCTGCTGATTCACACTCAGAGGCAACGTTGCGGACGCCTTACGCAACGCCAAGTGATGCTCATCGTTGATCATCTCGTAAGCGACCAGTGAGCTGTCACCGTGTGCCATCGTCAAGTTGTACTCAGCGAAGTCAGTCAGGCGCGCGCGCAGTTCATCCCATGACGCCTCTGGGTTGTCCAAGTGGTAGGCCTTGAGGGTCGAAAGGATGTCGTCTGAGATGGTCATTGCGGTGGCCTTGTCGGTGGTCCTGAGTGACAGCGTGAAGAAGCCCTTAACGGTTCCTTGCGGGCGAAGGCGAAGGTAATAGCGACCAGACCGGCGATAGTGGTATGGCTTGGCGAGCGCAGTTTGTAACAGGTTTGTCCCACTTTGGGAGCGGTGGTTGACGGTCATCGGCTGAAACCCCTGTATCCATTGGGTTTAGCCTCACAGGGTCGAGTTCTACAGCAACTACAAGGTCAGCCGCGACCTGATCGAATTGCGCAACCTGGCCCAAGTGGCCGAGCTGATGATCCGGTCGGCCATGGAGCGCAAGGAAAGCCGCGGCTTGCATTACACCCTCGACTATCCACAGATGCTGCCCGAAGCCCGGGACACTATCCTGGTGCCAACCACCTACGCCGGCTGAACTTCAGGCGTACCCGCAGGCGCCGGTGCACATCGGCGGCCTGTGCATCCCTTGGCACGCAGATGGACCGCACTCGCCGTTCACCCTGCGCCCGGTAACGCAATACCACGATCAGCGGCAACGCCAGGCTGTCGGGCCGCAGTTGCACAGGGTGCCACCCGCGTGCGGCGCTCCATAATTGCCAGCCATCGTCGTCACGGCGCAGGCCACGAATCGACGAACGGTGAGTGAGCAGGATTTGCCGCGGTAATACCCAGGCACAATGAGCCAGGCATAACAGGATGCCAAGGCTTGAGTAAGGCAGGTTTAGAACCAGCAGGCTGCCCAACGCGATCAGTTGGGCAAGCACATAGGCCGCCAGCAACAGCCGCGAGGCCTGCCAGCGGCACTCGAAACGATTACTTGGGCTGGACACGATCCAGGATCATCCGAACCATGCGCTGCAGCTCCGGGTCTTCGGATTCGGCGCGCTCCATGAACCAGCCAAACATGTCCTGATCTTCGCACTCGAGCAACCTGACGTAGAGGTCGCGGTCCACGTGATTGAGCGTCGCGTACACCTCTTTGGTGAAAGGCACCAGCAACACATCCAGCTCCAGCATGCCGCGACGGCTGTGCCAGTAGAGGCGATTGATTTCTACATCTTCGACCATGGAGCCCTCCTAAAATAGAGCGCAAGTATACAGCCCCGACGACACTGGAACAGTCGGCTTTGGTCGCCCTATATGGAAACTATGCATTTGCCGGACGCCCCTCTATGATGCACCCATGACTTTTTGACCTGCGATGACCCATGGCTGACTCCGCTTTTTTCTGCTCCCTGTCCCACGAAGGCGTTCTCGCCGTCCGCGGCTCTGATGCTGCCAAGTTCCTGCAGGGCCAACTGACCTGCAACCTCAATTACCTGAGTGAAACCCAGGCCAGCCTGGGCGCGCGCTGCACGCAAAAAGGCCGGATGCAGTCGAGCTTCCGCATCCTGCTGCAGGGGGATGGCGTACTCCTGGCCATGGCCACCGAGTTGCTTGAACCGCAGCTGGCAGATTTGAAAAAGTACGCGGTGTTCTCTAAATCCAAGCTCACCGACGAAAGCGCTGCCTGGGCGCGCTTCGGCCTGGCTAACGCAGACGCGGCCTTGACCGCTCTTGGCCTGGAACTGCCGGTCGAGACCGACAGCGTGGCACGCAACGAGGCATTGATCGCCGTCCGCGTTTCCCAGGGCCGTGCCGAACTCTGGGTACCTGCCGAACACGCCGACGCCGTGCGCAGCCAATTGGCCGCGCAGTTGCAACAGTCTGAATTGAATGCCTGGCTACTTGGCCAGATCCGTGCCGGTATCGGCCAGGTGATGCCCCAGACGCGCGAGCTGTTCATCCCGCAGATGCTCAACCTGCAGGCCGTGGGTGGCGTCAGCTTCAAGAAAGGCTGCTACACCGGCCAGGAAATCGTCGCGCGCATGCAGTACCTGGGCAAACTCAAGCGGCGTCTGTATCGCCTGAACCTGGAGGCTGCCGAACTCCCCGAGCCAGGTACTCCACTGTTTTCCCCCAGCCATAACAGCGCAATCGGCGAAGTGGTCATCGCCGCAAAAGCTGACCAGTCGATTGAACTTCTCGCTGTGCTGCAAGCCGAAGCTGCCGACAGTGGCGACGTGCGCTTGGGCACCTTGGAAGGCCCAGGCCTGCACTTGCTTGACCTGCCCTACCAACTGGACCGAGATCGCGAGATCCAGCGTTAATCGCCGTACTTTTTTGCAGCACCCTAGAGAGCATGAATGAACAAGCTGGCGGAAAAAGTCCAACAAGCGTTGGTAACGGCCATCGATAACGATGACCTGGTTCTGCCGACATTGCCGGAGGTGGCCCTGAAAATTCGCCAGGCCGCCGAAGACCCGGAGATCAGCATCAGCCACCTGAGCAAAGTGATCAGTCGTGACACGGCCCTGTCGGCGCGCCTGATCAAAGTGGTCAACAGCCCGTTGCTGCGGGCCAGCCAGGAAGTCACCGACCTGCACACCGCCATCACCCGGCTCGGTACCAACTACAGCAGCAACCTGGCTATCGGCCTGGTGATGGAGCAGATCTTTCACGCCCGCTCCGAGGTGGTCGAACAGAAAATGCGCGACGTGTGGCGCCGCAGCCTGGAGGTGGCGGGCGTGAGCTACGCCTTGTGCCGTCGCCACAGCCAGCTCAAGCCGGACCAGGCGGCGCTGGGCGGCCTGGTGCATCAGATCGGCGTGCTGCCGATCCTCACGTATGCCGAGGACCATTATGAGCTGCTGGCCGACCCCGTCAGCCTCAACCACGTCATCGACAGCATTCACCCGGTGCTGGGGGACAAGCTGCTACGGGTGTGGGACTTCCCCGAGATGCTGGTGAACGTGCCGGGCCAATACCTGGACCTGACACGCGACTCTGCCAGCCTGGATTACGTCGACCTGGTGCAAGTCGCCGCGCTGTACTGCCACCGCGGCACCGACCATCCCCTGGGCACCGTGCCGCTTGCCACATTGCCGGCTCTCATGAAGTTACGCATAGACCTGCACAGCGACGCCCTGCGCAGCGAACTGGACGAAGCCCGCTCGATGTTTTACTGATCAACCCACGATAAAACTCACGCGTACCTTAAGCCCCGCCAGCTCGCCATCATGCAGGCTGATCTGCGCCAGGTGCGCACGGCAAATCTCCCCGACAATCGCCAACCCCAAGCCCGAGCCCATGCCCTGCTGGCTGCGTCGATAAAAGCGCTCGAACACCCGGTCCCGCTCATCCAGCGGGATACCGGGGCCGTCATCTTCCACCTCCAGCACCGCCGGGGCCGTCACCCGCAGAATCACATTGCCGCCGGGTGGCGTATGGGCCAAGGCGTTGTCCACCAGGTTGCTCAGCAGCTCATTGAGCAGCGTCGGTTCGCCACGCAGCCATACCGGCTCATCGGCCTCCAGCGCCAGCGCCACGCCCCGCGCGTGGGCCAGCGGCGCCATGGCCATACCGAGCTCACGGGCCAACTGGCTTAAATCGAGCAACTGCGCACCACCTTCGGCAATGGCCCGGGCACCGTTTTCGATGCGGGCCAGGGACAACAATTGATTGGCCAGGTGCGTCAAGCGGTCGGTGCCCTGGGCGGCCGTTTCCAAGGTGCTGCGCCAGGTGGCCGGTTCTTCGGCACGCAGGCCCAGTTCCAGCCTGGCCTTGAGCGCCGCCAGGGGTGTGCGCAGTTCGTGGGCAGCATCGGCAATAAACTGCGCCTGACGCTCGAACTGCCCGCGCAGGCGTTCGGTGAAATGGTTGAGCGAGCGCACCAGTGGGCCGAACTCGTCCTGAACTTCCACCAAAGGCAGGGGCCGCAGGTCATCGGGCTGGCGCTCTTCCACCGCCGTGCGCAGGCGTTCCAGCGGGCGCAGGGCGGCGCTTACCGCGAACCACACCAGCAACAATGCGCCGATGGCGAGCATGCCCAGGCGCAGCAGGGTGTCAGCCATCAGGCTGCGGGCCATGGCCACCCGCGCTTCGTCGGTCTCCGCGACACGAATTTCGGCCATGCCATTCATGTTCGGCTCCGAGACGGCCTTGAGCAGGCTCACCACCCGTACGTGCTGGCCCAGGTACATGGCGTTGTAGAACCGCGCCAAGGCTGGGTAATCGTCGGTGCGGGGCGTGCCGGGCGGCGGGCCGGGCAGGTTTTCGTAACCGGAAATCAGCTTCTGATCAATGTCATTGACCTGATAATAGATGCGCCCGGCACTGTCGTAGGCAAAGGTGTCCAGGGCTACATAAGGCACATTGGCGCTGAGGGTGCCGTCCACCTGGGTCAAGCCGGCGGCAATGGTGCGCGCCGAGGCCAGCAGCGTGCGGTCATAGGCGGTGTCGGCGGCTTCGCGACCGTTCCAATAAGCGCTCATGCCGCTGGCGAGCATCAACAGCACCAGCAACAGCGCCAGGTTGCACAGCAAGCGCCAGCGCAGGCTGCTGGGCTTATGCATCACGGGCTTCCAGCAAGTAGCCAAGGCCACGGAAGGTAACAATGGCGATGGGCTGGCCATCGAGCTTCTTGCGCAGGCGATGCACGTAAATTTCGATGGCGTCAGGGCTGGCCTCCTCGTCCAGGCCAAATACCTGGGAAGCCAATTGTTCCTTGCTCATCACGCGACCCGGCCGGGCAATCAAGGCTTCGAGCACCGCTTGCTCTCGGGAGGTCAAGGTCATCAGTTCGCCTGCGACCGTGAAGCGCCGGGTGTCGAGGTCGTACACCAGTACACCGCAGGTCTGCTGGCGCTCGCCGCCCAACACGCTGCGCCGCAACAGTGCCTTGACCCGTGCTTCAAGCTCCGAGAGTTCAAACGGCTTGGCCAGGTAGTCATCGGCGCCCAGGTTCAGGCCGTGCACGCGGTCTTTTACATCACTGCGAGCAGTCAGCATCAGCACCGGCAGGTTTTTTCCACGTGCCCGCAAACGCGCGAGCACCTCGAAGCCATCCAGGCGCGGCAAACCTACGTCCAGGATCACCGCGGCGTATTCCTCGCTGCTCAAGGCCAGGTCCGCCGCCACGCCGTCATGCAATACATCAACGGTCAAACCCATGCTCTTGAGCGCTTGGGCGACACTTTCGGCGAGCTGCAGATGGTCTTCAACCAACAGGACACGCATGGATTTCTACCTCATTCAGGGGTGGTCGGCGCCACGCTTTGCCCGGCAGTTTACAGCCGCAACCTGGCCTGTGAAGCCCGAAAACATTGAAAGGCGATTGAAAGGTTAGTGAAAGCTTCGCCCTTTAGGATCTAAGCACGGTGGTCTATGCCCGCCGAGTTGCCTGACCCGTAGCGCCCGAAAAACGCCTTGAAGCGTTTTCGCCAAAATAAGAACAATAACGGAGTACACCACGATGCTGTCGACCCAGCCACAGGCTTGCCCGCCTGTTCGCTCTTCCCGCCTGACCCACACCGCCCTCGCCAGTGCCGCCGCCCTTGCCGGCTTTGCGCCGCTCAGCCAGGCTGCCTTCTTCGAAGACAGTAGCGCGACCCTGGAAACCCGCAACATGTACTTCAACCGCGACTTTCGCGACGGTACCAGTGCACAGCAATCCAAGCGCGACGAATGGGCACAAGGCTTCATGCTCAATGTGCAATCGGGCTACACCGACGGCACCGTCGGCTTTGGCGTGGATGCGCTGGGCATGCTCGGCGTCAAGCTCGACTCCAGCCCCGACCGCACCGGCACCGGCCTGCTGCCGACCCACGATGACGGCCGCGCCGCCAACGAGTACTCCAAGCTGGGCCTGACCGGCAAAGTGAAAATCTCCGCCACTGAGCTTAAGATCGGCTCGCTGATCCCCGAACTGCCGATCCTCAAGCCCAACGACGGGCGCATCCTGCCGCAGACCTTCAACGGTGGCTTGATCACTTCCAAGGAATTCAAGAACCTGGTGTTCACCGGTGGCCGCCTGGACAAAGCCAAGGACCGCGACGACACCAACTACGAAGACATCGCGCTCAATAACAAGAACAGCCGCTTCCTCAGCGGTGCCACCGGCAAGCACTTCAACTTTGGTGGCGTGGACTACAAGTTCGCCGAAAAGGTCACCGGCAGCTACCACTTCGCCCAACTTGACGACGTGTATCGCCAGCACTTCCTCGGCATGGTCGCATCCCGCCCGATGGGCCCTGGCACCTTCGGCGCCGACCTGCGCCTGGCGATCAGTGATGACACCGGCTCAGCGCGCGGCGGCAATATCGACAACACGTCCCTCAACGGCCTGTTCAGCTACGCTCTCAATGGTCATAAGCTCAGCGCCGGCTACCAGCACATGTCCGGCGACAGCGCCTTCCCGTATGTGGATGGCAGCGACCCGTACCTGGTCAACTTCGTGCAGATCAACGATTTTGCCGGCGCCGAAGAACGCTCCTGGCAGGCACGTTACGACTACGATTTCGCCAAGCTGGGCATTCCGGGCTTGAGTTTCATGAGCCGTTACCTCTCGGGTGACAACATCAAGCTCAAGAATGGCGAGACCGGCAAGGAGTGGGAACGCAACAGCGAGATCAAGTACGTGGTGCAAAGCGGCACGTTCAAAGATGTGGCCGTGCGCCTGCGTAACGCCACCTATCGCTCCAACTATTCGGCCCGTGACGCAGATGAAATGCGCTTGCTGGTCAGCTACAGCGTCGCACTTTGGTAGTACCCCCTCATAACAACAACGATGGAGATCACCATGACCCTTTCACTGCGTAAATTTGCCCTTGCCGCCGGCTGCATGCTGTTCGCCGGCCAACTGCTGGCCGCCGACGAACCCAAGCGTCCGGAATGTATTGCCCCAGCCTCGCCTGGCGGCGGTTTTGACCTGACCTGCAAGCTGGCGCAAAGCGCGCTGGTGAATCAAAAGCTGCTGACCAAGCCGATGCGCGTGACCTACATGCCAGGCGGCGTGGGCGCGGTGGCCTACAACGCGGTCGTCGCCCAGCGCCCTGCGGATGCCGGCACCCTGGTCGCCTGGTCGAGCGGTTCGCTGTTGAACCTGGCCCAGGGCAAGTTCGGCCGTTTTGATGAAAGCGCCGTGCGCTGGTTGGCGGCGGTTGGCACCAGTTATGGCGCCATCGCTGTGAAAAGCGACTCGCCCTACAAAACCCTCGATGATCTGGTCAAAGCCTTGAAGAAAGACCCAGGCAGCGTGGTGATTGGCTCCGGCGGCACCGTCGGCAGCCAGGACTGGATGCAAACCGCACTGATTGCCAAGGCCGCCGGGATCAACCCGCGCGAGCTGCGTTACGTCGCCCTTGAGGGCGGCGGTGAAATCGCCACAGCCTTGCTGGGTGGTCACATCCAAGTGGGCAGTACCGACATCTCCGACTCCATGCCGCATATCCAGAGCGGCGACATGCGCCTGCTGGCGGTGTTCTCCGAGAAGCGCCTGGATGAGCCGGAAATGAAGGATATTCCGACCGCCAAAGAGCAAGGCTACGACATCGTCTGGCCGGTGGTGCGTGGCTTCTACCTGGGGCCAAAGGTCAGCGATGAAGACTACGCCTGGTGGAAAGCCGCCTTCGACAAACTGCTGGCTTCCGAGGAGTTCGCCAAGCTGCGTGACCAGCGCGAGCTGTTCCCGTTTGCCATGACCGGCCAGGAGCTGGACACCTACGTGAAGAAGCAGGTGGCTGACTACAAAGTGCTGGCCAAAGAGTTCGGCCTGATCCAGTAATCGCCCCTCTTTTTGTGTAATGCCCCTGTAGGAGCGAGCTTGCTCGCGAAGAACGCAAGTACACCGTGTGCATCCAGGATGGCCGGCGTCATCGTTGACGTTTTTCGCGAGCAAGCTCGCTCCTACAAGAGGGGCCTTGGAGTTTTCTATGCTCTTACAACGCATTTTTGCCGCGGTGCTGTTACTGGCCTGTATCGGCCTGGCACTGATGGCCTGGCCGTATCAGGCGGCCTTTTCCTACGAACCCGTGGGGCCCAGGGCCTTCCCCCTGCTGCTGCTCGGGCTGATGGGCCTGGCGCTCATCTACATGATGATTCGCCCGCAGGCGACCAAACACACCGACGATGAACCCGCACTGGACCAACCCACGTTGATCAAGATCGGCATCTGTGTGGCCCTGCTGCTGGTGTTTGCCGGCACGTTCGAATCCTTGGGCTTCATTCTCAGCAGCATGCTGATCGGTATTCCGATGGCACGGCTGTATGGCGGCCGCTGGTTGCCCAGCGTGGTGATCATCACCTTGATGAGCGTCGGTCTTTATCTGCTGTTCGATAAAACCATGGACGTACCGTTGCCCCTCGGCCTGCTCGACGTTCTGGAGAACTGATATGGATACTTTTGGCTATTTGGGCCAGGGTTTCGGCGTTGCGCTGAGCCCCTATAACCTAGTGACCGCGTTGTGCGGCACCTTGATCGGCACCGTGGTCGGCCTGTTGCCGGGCCTGGGCCCGATCAACGGAGTGGCGCTGTTGATCCCCATCGCCTTCGCCCTGGGCTTGCCGCCCGAGTCGGCGCTGATCCTGCTGGCAGCCGTGTACCTGGGCTGCGAATACGGTGGCCGCATCAGTTCGATTCTGCTGAACATCCCGGGCGAAGCGTCCACCGTGATGACCACCCTCGACGGTTACCCGATGGCCCGCAAAGGCCTGGCTGGCGTGGCGCTGTCATTGTCGGCCTGGAGTTCGTTCATCGGCGCGTTTATCGCCACCTGCGGCATGGTGCTGTTCGCCCCGCTGCTGGCCAAGTGGGCGATTGCGTTCGGCCCGGCGGAATACTTCGTATTGATGGTGTTTGCGATTGTCTGCCTGGGCGGCATGGCCGGTGACAAACCGCTGAAGACTTTTGTTGCGGCGCTGATCGGCTTGTTCCTTTCCTGCGTGGGCATCGACGCCAACAGCGGTGTGTACCGCTTTACCGGCGACAATATTCACCTGACCGACGGCATCCAGTTCGTGGTGCTGGTACTGGGGCTGTTCTCCATCAGCGAGATTCTGCTGCTGCTGGAAAAAACCCACCGTGGCCAGGAAGCAGTGAAAGCCACCGGGCGCATGATGTTCAACGCCAAGGAAGCCTTGTCGGTACTCACCGTGAACCTGCGTTGCGGCGTGTCGGGCTTTATCATCGGCGTGTTGCCGGGTGCCGGTGCGACCATGGCGTCGGCCGTTGCCTACATGACCGAGAAACGCATCGCAGGCGCGAGCGGCAAGTTCGGCCAAGGCGACATGCGCGGCCTGGCCGCCCCTGAAACCGCGATTGGCGCATCGGTTTGCGGCGCCATGGTACCGATGCTGACCCTCGGTGTTCCGGGCTCGGGCACCACAGCGGTGATGATCGGCGCCCTGTCGCTGTACAACATCACTCCTGGCCCGCTGCTGTTCCAACAGCAACCGGACATTGTCTGGGGCCTGATCGCGTCGTTGTTCATTGCCAACATCATGCTGGTGGTGCTCAACATCCCGATGATCCGCATCTTCACCCGTATCCTCGCCGTGCCGAACTGGGCGCTGGTGCCGGTGATCGCCATCATCACCGCGATTGGCGTGTACGCCGTGCATGCCACCACCTTCGATCTGTTCCTGATGATCGCCATCGGCATCTTCGGCTACATCCTGCGCAAGCTGGACTTCCCGCTGTCGCCGCTGCTGCTGGGCTTTATCCTCGGCGGCCTGATGGAGCAGAACCTGCGCCGTGCGCTGTCGATCTCCAACGGTGCGCTGGAAATCCTGTGGTCGAGCCCGATCACCTTTGGCGTCTGGGTACTCACCGCAATCATGCTGCTTGTACCGCTGCTGCGTATCTGGCGTAAACGCGTGCAACAGCGTCGTGCCCTGGCCGATGTCTGAGGTCACCTTTAAACATTGGTGGGGAACACCGCTGGTCGGCCTGGCCGGCGGTTACCTGGCCAGCCTGGTGGGCTGGCCTTTGCCGTACATGGTCGGCTCGTTGCTGGCGATCATCCTGGTGCGGTGCCTCACGCCCTGGCAGTTGGCGGAGATTCCCGGCGGGCGCAAATGCGGCCAATGGGTGGTGGGCATCGGCATCGGCCTGCACTTCACCCCGGTGGTGATCGAGCAGGTGATGAGCCATTTCGGCCTGATCTTCTTCGGCGCACTGGTCACCAGCTTGTCGAGCGTGGTGGGCGTGTGGTTGATGCGCCGCAGCGGTGAAGACCGTGCCACGGCGTTTTTCTCCAGCATGCCGGGCGGTTCCGGCGAGATGGTCAACCTCGGCGCCCGCAATGGCGCGGTGCTCAGCCGGGTTGCGGCCGGGCAAAGCCTGCGAGTGCTGGTGGTGGTGCTGTGTGTGCCGGCGATCTTCAAGTATTTGCTCGGAGGCGGCGCGCCGCAGTTTCATCCGGCGCCCGTAGACTGGGCCTGGCTGGCCCTGCTGTTTCCGGTGGGTGCGCTGGTCGCCTGGGGCTGGCAACGCTTGCGCCAACCCAACCCCTGGTTGTTCGGACCATTGCTGGTGAGTGCGGTGGCGAGCGTGACCTGGGATTTGCACATTGGCCTGCCAGACGGCGGCAGCCAGATCGGCCAATGGTTGATCGGCAGCGGTTTGGGTTGCCACTTCAATCGGCAGTTCTTTCGTCGGGCACCGTCGTTCATGGGCCGCACCTTGATTGGCACGGCATTGACCATGCTGCTGGCGACATTGGCGGCGGTGGGCTTGAGCGCCCTCACTCACCTCGACCTGCGATCACTGACCCTGGGCATGATGCCAGGCGGTATCGCTGAGATGAGCCTGACGGCTGAAACCCTGCAGCTGTCGGTGCCCTTGGTGACGGCGATGCAGGTGATGCGCCTGTTGTTCGTGCTGTTTTTGGCCGAGCCTTTGTTTCGGCACTGGAACCGTCAGCCAGCCCCTCTCTAAACCCTCCCACATTCTGAATGTGCCAGGCCTCAGACCGGTGGCAAACGCCACTCGATGGGGGCCTCGCCATTCTGCTCAAGGAACTTGTTGGTCCGGCTGAAATGCCCGCAGCCCAGAAACCCACGATACGCCGACAACGGTGACGGATGCACCGACGTCAGCACCAGATGCTTGGTGGCATCGATGAGCTTCTGCTTGCTTTGAGCATGGGCGCCCCACAGCAGGAACACCAAGTGCGGCTGATGCTCGCTGACCACTTCGATGATTCGATCGGTAAAAAACTGCCAGCCCTTACCCGCATGGGCGTTGGCATTGGCGCGCTCCACGGTCATGGTGGTGTTGAGCATCAGCACGCCCTGGTCGGCCCAGCTTTGCAGGTAACCGTGGTTGGGGATGTCGATGTTCAGGTCGCGCTTGAGCTCTTTATAGATATTGACCAGCGACGGCGGCGCCGGCACGCCCGGTTGTACCGAGAAGCACAGGCCGTGGGCCTGGCCAGGGCCGTGGTAGGGGTCTTGGCCGAGGATCACCACCTTGACCTTGTCCAGGGGCGTGGAATTAAGGGCATTGAAAATCAACGGGCCGGGCGGGTAGATCTCTTTGCCAGCGGCATGTTCCTGGCGCAGAAACTCGCGCAATTGCGCCATGTAGGGCTTCTCGAACTCATCGCGCAGGGCGTGTTTCCAGCTGGGTTCGAGTTTGATACGGTCGCCATCGGTCATAGTTCAATTGTCTTGTAAAAAAGAATGAGGCGAACCCTAGGAAAGCCGACCCCGCTTGTCAATTGATCTGACACAGCACCGGCACTTTCCCACGAAGGGATCATACTCATCCTTCACCTTCTCGATTGAGGTCACGATGAACCTGCATTTCGAAGAACTGACCGGCAGTGGCGGCGCTCGCATCGGCATCGCCAGCCTGGACGCGCCAAAGTCCCTCAATGCCCTCTCCCTGCCGATGATCCTGGCCCTGGATGAGCGCATGGAGGCTTGGGCCAAAGACCCGCAGATCGTCTGCGTGCTGCTGCGCGGCAACGGCCCCAAAGCCTTTTGCGCCGGTGGCGAAGTGCGCAGCCTGGCCCAGGCATGCCGTGAGCAGCCCGGCGAAGTTCCGGCTCTGGCCGCGCAGTTTTTTGCCGCTGAATATCGTCTTGACTACCGCCTGCACACCTACCCCAAACCGTTGATCTGCTGGGGCCACGGTTATGTATTGGGCGGTGGCATGGGCCTGTTGCAAAGCGCCGCCGTGCGTATCGTTACGCCGAGCAGTCGTTTGGCCATGCCCGAGATCAGCATTGGCTTGTACCCGGATGTGGGGGCCAGTTGGTTCCTGTCCCGCCTGCCGGGCAAGCTCGGCCTGTTCCTGGGCCTCACCGGTGCCCATATCAACGGTCGTGACGCGCTGGACTTGGGCCTGGCCGATCGCTTCCTGCGCGATGACCAGCAAGACGAATTGCTCGATGGCCTGTTGCAACTGAACTGGCAGGAACAGAGCGCGATGCAACTCAACAGCCTGCTAAAGGCCCTGGGCCAGGAGGCGGTCAGCGATCAACCCGAAGCGCAATGGCTACCGCGCCGCGCACAAATCGACGAATGGCTGGATGTCGGAGATGTACGCTGTGCCTGGCGTGCCTTGAGCCTGCTGCGCGACCACAGCGACCCGCTATTGAACCGCGCCGGCAAAACCCTCAACGAGGGCTGCCCGCTGACGGCGCATCTGGTGTGGGAACAGCTCCAGCGCGCGCGCCACCTATCCCTGGCCCAGGTGTTCGAGATGGAATACACCCTGAGCCTCAACTGCTGCCGTCATCCGGAGTTCGCCGAAGGCGTTCGGGCGCGCCTGATCGACAAAGACCAGACGCCTCATTGGCACTGGCCGGATATCAACACACTGCCGGATGCAGTGGTGCAAGCGCACTTTGACAAGGCTTGGGAAGGTAGGAATCCTCTGGCAGATTTATCTGACTACTGACAGGTCTGTACGTTTGTCGTTGACCTTGAACGCGCAATTGTCCGGTTGGCTGTCCACGCACGTATACACCGGCAACTCGAACGCATCGGGCTGCAGCTTCCAATACAAGGAGCTGGTCAACGACATGTTGATAATCTCATTGCCCCTGCTTGGCCTCAACACTACTACCCCGTTCCAGCTGGTGCGGTAGATGCACTTGTCCATGTAGCCGTTTCCTCTCTCCTCGCCGTCGCCCGGCATGAAGACTGCGCCAATGAACCCGTCGACAACACCACGCGACGCTACCTTCGGACTTTGCCAGCGCAGGCCATTGTCCTGGGCGCGATAATGGCCATCGGCGTACACGATCTGCGTCGTATAAGGACAGCCCTGCTCCGCTCTTGCCGATGCAATGAAGCCGCTCATCAGCAGGAGCACGCAAATCAATTGTTTGAACATAGGGATTCCATCTGCTCAGTCTCACCACGCAAAAGCACAAGGCTTCTCGTTAGTGAAGTACAGCTAGCGCCTCAAAGATAGCTGTTAAATCTGACAGTACGGACATACGGTACCTATAAAAAACGGCGCATGATGCGCCGCTTGTTTTTCAAGATATTTAACGGTGACCGCCGCGGCCACCTCCGTGGTCGGAACCACGTCCACGCCCGCCATTGCCCCAGCGGTCGCCCCACCCCTGGTTTGGGTAGGGCCGGTAGCCGGCGCGAGGGTAATAGCGCGGGGCCGGTTGGTAGTAGCGCGGCGCCGAATAGTAGCGAGGCTGCGGCGCATAGTAGCGAGGCGCTGGCGCGTAATAGCTGCGCCCAGAAGGGTAATAACGCGGGCCGCCGTAGTAGTAGGCTGGCGCCGGTGCGGTGTAGACCTCGGAGCGATAGTAGGTAGCGCCTCCATCGTAGTAGGGCACGCAGGCTGAAAGGGTCAGGCCGAGCAAAGCGATAAGCAGCAGTCGTCGATACATGGCGGCCTCCTGGACCGCGGAAGAGCTCCTCCAGCGACGCTGGCGAGCGGCATTCAGCCTTCACTGAATGACGAAACATCTGACATCAAAAACCGAATCTGGTGCGTTCGCGACACAAGTGGAAACATCTGTTTCAGACGAAGTGAAGCCTCGCCAAAAAGCCATGGTGATGGAATGCCGCGCAGCCGCGCTGTATCGTGCAATAACTAACGCGCCCTACCCGATTCCCTTCTGAACCGACCCATGACCACACCGACCCTCTGCCCCGCCTGCGGTGCCCGCAACGACTGCTCCCTGGCCGACCCGCGTACCGTCGACCAGGCCTGCTGGTGCTACAGCGTCATCATCAACCCGGCGGTGCTTGAAGCCCTGCCGGATGAGTTGCGCAATAAAGCCTGCCTGTGCCCACGCTGTGCCCAAGTGGACGAACAGTTGCGTAACCGCCATGCGCGTTGATCGCTTCCTCAGCAACCTGCCACAGTTCAATCGCAAGCAAGTGCGCCTGTTGCTGGCGGAGCGCCGGGTAACCGTCGAGGGTGTTGCAGTCAGCGATCCGCACCATCACGTACGTGAATTCAGCCAGGTCTGCGTGGACGGTGAAATCCTGCAAGCGGGCAAGCCGGCGCGTTATTTCATGCTGCACAAACCTCAGGGTTGCGTCAGCGCCACATCAGACCCGCAACACCCCACGGTCCTGGACCTGCTGGACGAACCGGACAAAGCCGACCTGCATATCGCCGGGCGCCTGGATTTCAACACCACCGGCCTGATGCTGATCACCAACGACGGCCAATGGTCGCGGCGCCTCACCCAACCGCAGACCAAGTTGCCCAAGGTGTACCACGTGCGCACCGAACAGGACATCGGCCCGCAGTACGCGCAGACGTTCGCGGCAGGCGTGTATTTCGCTTTTGAAGATCTCACTACCCAACCTGCCGAACTTGAACTGCTGAGCCCCAGAGCGGCCCGGTTGAGCATCATCGAAGGCCGCTATCATCAGGTGAAGCGCATGTTCGGGCACTTTGATAATAAGGTGGTCGGCCTGCACCGCGAGCGAATGGGGCCCTTGGTGCTGGATACGTCGCTTGCGCCGGGTCAGTATCGGCCACTGACTGACGACGAAATCCGACAAGTCTGACGACCGTTCAGCCGGTGATGGCAAAAAACCAGCCGCTTGCCTTGCGACCTGCTTTCGGTGCTGCTTGAATCAAGGCTTCAGCCAGATGATGACTGACGAGTCGCCCTATAACCTCCAAGAAACACCTTGCCTCGCCCGCGCTTGATACCGGGGCCTTCCCGGCAAACCGCCCGCCATAACAACACCCGCCGGCCAGCCGTCATCGGACCGACATGGGCCCTCATTTTCCAGGCGTATGCCTACCTGTCATAAAGCTCGTGCAGAGTGATCTGCGCGCACTACCCGCTTGCCAGGAGTCTTACGACATGAGGCCAGAAATCGCTGTGCTGGATATACAGGGTCAGTTTCGGGTGTACACGGAGTTCTATCGCGCGGACGCAGCGGCCAAGACCATCGTCCTGGTTAACGGCTCCATGGCGACCACAGCGTCCTTCGCTCAAACCGTGAAAAGCCTGTACCCGCAATTCAATGTGGTGTTGTACGACCAGCCCTACGCTGGCCGTTCCAAAATCCACAACCGTCATGAGCACATGCTGACCAAGGAAGTCGAAGGCCAGATCCTCCTGGAACTGCTCGACCACTTCGCCGCTGAACACGTGTTGTCCTTCTCCTGGGGCGGCGCAGCCACGTTGGTTGCCCTCGCCCAGCGACCCCGTCGGGTGGAAAAAGCCGTGATCAGCTCATTCTCGCCGGTGATCAATGCGCCCATGCGTGACTACCTCGAACGTGGCGTCGACTACCTGGGCAACCTCGACCGCGACCGTGTCGGCCACCTGGTCAACAGCACCCTCGGCAAGCACCTGCCGTCGCTGTTCAAGCGCTTCAACTACCGCCATGTCAGCAGCCTGGCCGTACACGAATATGGGCAGATGCATTTTCACATCAGCCACGTGCTCAACAGCGACCGGCAGTGCTACCTCAAGGCCGCCAGACAGATCGACATTCCGGTGCTGTTCTTGAACGGAGAATGGGACGAATACACCAGCGCAGACGACGCCAAGCTGTTTGGCCAGCATGTCGCCAAGAGCAGCTTCAGCACCATCCAGGCGACGGGACACTTCTTGGACATGGAACATAAAGCCGCATGCCGCGATAGCCGTGAGGCCGTGGTGGGCTTCTTGAAAGGGCAGCGGCCCGCCAGCCCGTTGCGATATAGCCAGGGCCAGGCGCAGCATGCATGGGCGCTTTGAAATCAAGCCTGACACTGTGGCGAGCAAGCTTGCTCGCCACACGCAACTCTCACATTTTTCAAAGAAAAACTTCAAATCCAGCCGAACATCTGGTACAAAGTCAGCCGCTCTGAGCGGGTATAGTTTAGTGGCAAAACGAAAGCTTCCCAAGCTTTAGTTGAGGGTTCGATTCCCTCTACCCGCTCCACTCAGATTTGCACTTGCGTCAGGAGGGTTCTGGCGCAGGATGCACAAAAAACCGGTCCTTGGTGACCGGTTTTTTTATACCAATAATTTAGCCTCCAGCGCTCATCTGCTGCTCGGCAGTCGAGCCTGAGGGCGTGAAGCACCTCGTAATACCTCCAAGCGGCGCCATTTCTGTGCGCCCATACACTTCATTCAACACCTATCGAAATCTCGGACATCAACCGTTGGTAGGTAGAGTGTTGATAATTTTATAGCAGTGGTTATAGTCTCCACCAACACACACCACAAGGAGGTGATGTGGATAGCCGGTATTTGATAGGACACATCGTTGCAGACGGTTGGTATCTGGTGCGCATCCGAGGTAGCCATCATCACTTCAAGCACCCGACAAAGCCGGGGCTCGTGACGATCCCTCACCCCAAAAAGGACCTGCTGGATAAAACCGCCAAGAGCATTTTGAAACAGGCTCTGCTGAGCTAACCGTCCCTGGAGGGCAAGAGCATGCTTTACCCCATCGCAATTTCAACGGGCGACGCGGACCACGCCTGGGGCGTGGAAGTCCCGGATATTCCTGGCTGTTATTCAGCCGGCGATGATCTGGACGATGCCATGGCCATGGCCCGCGAAGCCATCGAAGGGCACTTCGAGATCCTCGCAGAAGATGGCGCGCCGATCCCCAGCGCGCAGAAAGTCACCGTGCACGCCGCCAACCCTCAGTACGCCGGTTGCACGTGGGCTGTGGTGGACATCGACGTGACCAAATATCTGGGCAAAGCTCAAAAGCTCAACATCACCCTGCCCGGCTATCTGTTGAATCGCATCGATGAGTACGTGTTGAATCATCCACAGGAAAAAAGCCGCTCGGGATTCCTGGCGTCCGCTGCGCTCAAGGTATTGCAACAGGAACGGTAGTTACGCCTAAACAAAATCTTACGGCAAGGACGGCAACACCCCGCGATGATGTAGGCTCATCGGCCAAGAGTTCGGACACATGGCAATGCTGGACACCCAAAAAAACACACCCAAGATCATCCTGCGCCAAGTCGTCGGCTGGGTGTTGGTGTTGCCACTGCTGGCCTCGTTTGCAAGGCTGCCCTTTCCTCTCGGATTACTCTTGGAAATAGGCGTGATTGCCGCGTCGGCTTACGGGGTGAGCCTGGCCTGGCGTCATGCGAGCCGCCGCGTGGCAGTATTGGCTTTGATTATCACCCTGCTCAATATCATTTCTGCGTTCATGCTAAGCACTGCATCTGCGCTGAAGGCGCTCTACATAATCTCGTGGCTTTACTGGTACCCCTACTACGCCGATTGGGTTTACTGGAATTTCTAGACGAGCGCAAAATTTGACCGCAAGAAACGTAGTTTCCAGGCACTCTGATGGAACTACAGTGACGTCGTCCCCCTTCACGCCCCTTCAAGGAGCCTGCCGATGACTTACCACTACAAGCTCATGCCTTCCCCCGTCGGTGAGCTCACCCTGGTGGCGCGCGATGGCAAACTCAGCGCCATCCTCTGGGAAGTGGAACGTGCGAATCGCGTACGCCTGGGTGAATTGATCGAGGCCAACGACAGCCCGGTGCTGCGAGAAACCGAACGCCAATTGAAGGAATACTTTGCCGGAACACGTAACCAGTTCGAGCTGGAGCTGGACTTCACGGGCACTGACTTCCAAAAGCAGGTCTGGCAGGCACTGCTGACCATCCCCTTCGGCGAAACCCGCAGCTACAGCCAGATCGCCGAGCAGATCGGCAACCCCAAAGCCGTGCGCGCTGTCGGCGCGGCGAATGGGCGCAACCCCATCTCAATCATTGCGCCCTGCCACCGGGTGATTGGTGCTTCTGGCGGCTTGACCGGTTTCGCGGGCGGGCTGGCGGCCAAGCAGTATTTATTGGCGCTGGAAGGCACCGGTCAGGGGGAACTGGCGTTATAGCGCTACATTGAACAAGCCGCGTCCAGGACAGGCCTGAACTCGGCATAAAAAAACGGCGGTTGGATCCTCTCCAACCGCCGTTTTTCATGTCAGGCAGGGGCCTCAACCGTCGCCTTGATGGCCCTTGCCGTAGGTCGAGGCCAGGGCCCGGGCTTTTTGCAGGCGCTCTTCAAGCTTGGGCAGCGTCTCATCCACCAACGCTTTTATCTCTGGTACATCCGACGCCGCACCTTCTTTCTGGAACAGGGCGATGGCATCTTCGTTCTCCTTGACCTGCTGCGCGGTATAGGCAGCGTCAAACGAATCGCCGTCCTTGAGTTCAGGCATCAGGGTTTCGGCCTTATCAACGATCTTCTCCCGTGGGGCCACAGGCAAATCAAGCTTCTTGGCAATCGCCGCCAAGTGCTGGTTGGCCAGGGTGCGCTCGTTGATGACCTCGATGGTGTAGTCCTTGATCTCTTGGGACGAGGTCTTGGCGTGGGCCATGCGGCTGGTTTCGATATCGGCCATGCCTTTGGCCGAAGCCTGCTCGATGAATTCTGCAGGCGACTGGGCGAAAGCATTGCTGGCGCCGAGGCCCAGCAGCATCGCGAAACTGGCGGTGCGTAACCGGATAGCCATGCGGCTCATGATGGGTTCCTCCAGGGCAAAAATAGGCGCGGGAGTATACTCCTCGCCCTGAATTGGAATTTTCAGGGCGGCAAAGGTTTAGAAAAAACTTCCCTGTGCGACGAACGGCAGTCGTCGCCTCAGGCCGGTTTGCTGCCAAACAGGCCCGGCAATGCGTGCGCCAGGGCATTGAGGGCGAAGCCGATAAATATCACGCCGCAGAGTCTGGTGATGAGAATTTCGTGGCGTTGATACAGCGTCCGCACCCGTTGGGCGCCCACCACACCGATCAGGATCGCGTAGGCCAGCAAGCCACCGATAAAGCTCAGCAGAATCAAGGTCGGCAGCATCGACCAAGTCAACAGCTCGGCCCGGCTGGACAGCAACGCAGTGAAGGTCGCCACGGCCACCGGATACGCCTTGGGGTTGGTCAAGCCAAACAGAATGCCGTGCCAGAACGGATGACGCGCCGCGCCCTGAGGGGCATCGCTGTTGCGGCGTTGGGTGCGGATCGCACGCCAGCCGAGCCAGAACAAATACACCCCACTGAGTACGCCGAGCACGTCAAACGCACTGCTGCCGACTTCCCGCGCACCGACGATGGCTATCAGCGCCGTGCTGCACCACACCACATCGCCGAGCAAATGACCGCACAAGAATCCTGCCCCGGCACGCCGGCCACGGGCCGCACCGATGCCGAATACGGCCAGGACACCGGGGCCAGGGGTAATGCCGTAGATAAAACCCGAAGCCAGCACGGCGAACAGCAAGGATGGAGTCATGGATAGACGCTCCGACAGACGCTAAAGGTGATTGATTCTGCATGCTTCACCGCGACGGGTAAAACTTCATTCCAGCATAGGGCTTGGCACGACAGGCTTGCAGGCGCGAGGCCAAATCGCCGACATGAGCCTCCAGCTTATGGCCGTCGGGATCGAGAAAATAAAACGATGCGCCTTCGCTGCGGTTGTCTCGCCATTCCCGTACGCCGGCAGCACGCAGGCGTTCGACCAAGGCAGTGAAATCAGCAGCATCGACAGTGAAGGCATAGTGGGTGTAATCCACCGCCACATTAGTCGAACGCAACGGGTCGAGCGACAGGCACAGCCAAAGCCCAGGCAGTGAGAGGTAGGCACCGTGGTCCCAGGTTGCGTCGAGCTGCAGGCAGAGCAGGTCGTGATAGAAACTGACGCTGCGCGGCACATCGGTGACGGCCAGGGTCAGGTGGTTGAATCCAGAAAGCATGACTGTTCTCCTTGATCGTCATACGCCTGACGAGCGGGGCAAACCGTGGCGGTAATGACGATGTAGTATGTTGCACTACACATCACTACATCGAGGTTCATATGTCTGTTATGTCCCTACGTATACCGGAAGACGTCGCCGATACCCTCGCCAGTCTCGCCAAGGCTACCGGTCGCAGCAAATCCTTTCTGGCCGTTGACGCATTACGCGAATACCTGGCCCGCGAAGCCTGGCAAATCGAAGAAATCCAGAAAGCCGTGAAAGAAGCGGATGCGGGGGATTTCGCCACGGCTGCCGAGGTAAAGGCTGTCGCTGATAAATGGCGCGCCAATGCAGGTTGAGTGGCTGAGGGCAGCCCTCAGAAATCTTGACGATGAAGCGGCTTATATTGCCGAAGAAAACCCCAAAGCAGCCCATGAATTTGTCCTGGCAATTCTAAGTGGTCTGGAACAGGTAGCCGCGTTTCCCGCGATGGGGAAAGAGGGACGAGTGCCGGGGACTCGCGAGTGGGTTGTATCCCGATGGCCCTACATTGTTCCTTACCGAATTCGAGAGGGGCGACTACAAGTAATGCGGATTTTTCATACACGTCGTCAACCTCCGAAAGCCTGGTAACAGGAGCCTAATCAACCAGCCCCACCACCCGCTCAATCAACCACTGCAACCCTGCATCCCCACCCCGCCGCGTATGCCAGGCCAGCTCAAAGGCAAACGACGGGATATGAAAGGGCGGTGGCACGGCCAGCAATTGCCGAGCGTCGATATTCAATAAACCCCGGGACGACACCGTCAGAATCAAATCCGTGCCCTGGATCAACTGCGGCGCCACCCCCCAATGCGGCAGGCTGATCGCCACATGGCGGCGTTCACGAATGGCCGTCAGTGCCCGTTCGATTTCCGGTGTGCCGCTGCCGCGCATCTCCAGCAGTACATGGGGGCGCGACAGGTAGCCCGGCAGGTCCAGCACCCCACTTGGCGTAAGGCTGTCGCGGTCGACCAGGCAGGTGTACTGCTCTTCGAACAGCGGCGTGGTGCGCAGTTCGGCGGGGATGTCGGGAAATACACCTGCCGCCAGGTCGAGGTCGCCATTGAGCACACCGTCGACCATGCCTTCGCGGCTAGCCTGGATGATCTGCAAGTCGATACCGGGCGCTTCCTGGCGTAGGACGCGAACCAGGCCGGGTAGGAAAATCGCTGCGCTGTAATCCGACATCGCCACGCGAAAGCGGCGTTTGGCAGAAGTGGGATCAAAACGATTCGGCGTCAATAAGGCCTGCACCTGCGCCAGGGTTTCGGCCAAGGGTGCCGCCAACTCCAAGGCGCGCGCGGTTGGCACCAGTGTGCCGCCCTGACGCATCAGCAGCGGGTCGCCCAGCATATCGCGCAGCCGCGCCAACGCATGGCTGACCGCCGGCTGGCTCAGGTGCAGGCGCTCGGCGGCGCGGGTGACGTGCTGCTCGCTGAGCAAGGCGTCGAGGACCACCAACAGGTTAAGGTCGATGCGGCGCAGATCATTCATCAGCTGCATGCCCAGCATAAGAATTTGGAATTTAAATTTGCTCGACGAATAACCTAGAGTCCAGCAAAACTTCTGGGAGCGTCGAGATGACGGTGTTGCATTGGGTAGGTTTGTTGGCGCTGGCGGTGTTCGCCGGTGCAGTGGTGCCGTTTCAAAGTGCGATCAACGCCAACCTCGGGCGCGGGCTGGGCCATCCTTTGTGGGCCACCTTGGCGTCGTTGCTGGTAAGCATCATCGTGCTGCTGCCGGTGATTGTGGCGCTGCGTTTGCCTCTGCCGAGCCTGGCCTTTATCAACAAGTCACCGTTGTGGATGTGGGCCGGCGGTGCCTTTGGCGTGTGTTTCATTTCATTGGCGCTGATGCTGCTGCCCAAGCTCGGCGCATCAGGCTTCATTGCGCTGGCCATGGCCGGGCAGATCCTCGCCTCGTTACTGCTGGACCATTTCGGCCTGTTCGGCCTGGCGGAACGTCAGCTGACAACCTCGCGAGTACTGGGCGCGCTACTGCTGATCGGTGGCGTGGCGTTGATTCAGTTCAGCGGCGCTCAGCCGCCAGGCGATTAATCTGCGCCTGCTCCACCACCGGCTGCGGCGCGCCTTGGCTGGCCGCCTGCAACATCGCACGGCCGACGGTCTCGGTGCTCACCACCCAGTCCGGCTTTAGTCGCCGCACAAACGAAAGCACCGGCCCGAGCACGCTATAGAAAGATTGATACAACGGCGTCTTCGAACGCACACCGTGCAACGGCTGGATGATCCCCGGACGGAACAGATACACCGCCTTGAACGGCAAGCGCAGCAAGGCATTTTCGGTCTTGCCCTTGACCCGCGCCCACATCGACTTGCCGGCTTCGGAGCTGTCCGTGCCAGCGCCGGACACATAGATAAAGGCCATCTGCGGATTGAGCCGCGCCAGGGTACTGGCCGCCACCAGGGTCAGGTCATAGGTGAGGTGGGTATAGCGCGCTTCTTTCATGCCCGCCGACGAAACACCCAGGCAGAAGAAGCACGCATCAAAACCTTGCAACAGGTTTTCCAGGGGTTGGAAATCCAGCATGTCGCTGTGCAACACCTGGTGCAGCTTGCCGTGCTCCTGAGTCAAGGGCGTGCGGCCCACGGCCACCACTTCCTGCACATCAGGCGCCAGCAGGCACTCGCGCAGCACACCCTGGCCCACCATGCCGGTGGCGCCGAATAACAGAACTCTCATGAAAGGACCTCAGCGGCACGCCGCACGCTTGATGCTTGAATGCATTAGGCGTGTAGCTTAACGCGTGCCGCTGGAGGCTGCCCTTATCAAAACATAGGTATCTACACAAAGAGTTGCTGCTGCCGAAGCTAACCACGATGCGAAGCGAGCCGCTCTTGATCTTGCTCTTGATCTGCTTGTGATCTTGATCTCAGGCGCCCCGTCAAACCACGCTGGCCGGAATTCGCCAGGGATTTGGGGGGTAAACCGGCAGGGATGCCGGTTTAGCCGCCCCGCGCCATGGATGGCGCGTGGCGGCGGCCCCCCAAATCACTGGCGGATTACGGG
>NZ_WKCD01000179.1:0-11209 GCF_021606625.1 Pseudomonas sp. PA-4-8C | reverse complement strand
GTGTGCAAGAGGGGGCCAATGGCAAGCACCTGGTCGGCTACCTGGTGGCCGCCGATGCCACGCTCGACCCGAGCGAACAGCTGGAGCGTATCAAGCAACGCCTGCGTGCCGAACTGCCCGAATACATGGTGCCGCTGCAGTGGCTATGGCTTGACCGCCTGCCCCTGAATGCCAACGGCAAACTCGACCGCAAGGCCCTGCCGGCGCTGGAGATCGGCCAGTTGCACAATCAGGACTATGTGGCGCCGCGCACTGAACTGGAAACCACGTTGGCGGCTATCTGGGCCGAGGTGCTGAAAGTCGAGCGGGTTGGGGTGCAGGACAACTTCTTCGAACTGGGCGGGCACTCGTTGCTGGCTACGCAGATCGCTTCGCGGGTGCAGAAAACGTTGCAGCGCGATGTGCCGCTGCGGGCGATGTTCGAGTGCAGCACGGTGGCGGAGTTGGCCGGGTATATCGAGGGGTTGGCGGGCAATGAGATCAGTGCCGAGAAGGTGGATCGGTTGAGTGATTTGATGGCGGAGTTGGAGGGGTTCTAAGGCGCAAAGGGCGCTGTCCGTTGGTCGGGCAGCGCCGTTTTTTCAGCGCGAACTGTCAATTCTGACAGTAGGCGGGGGCGAAAAAATAGGACTCACTTAAGGGAGTGCCTTGGCCGGACTGGGCTGGTCGAGGATACCTACCTCTCTTGAACACGGAGTTCTGAAAATGGCCAAGCAAACCTCCACGCGTGAAGCCCCCTCAAATACCGACAATGCGCCAACGCCTTCAATTACGCCACAGCCGCAGGCGCTGGAAGTCGACGCGCCCATCATCTCCAGTGAGCTGTACGGGACGATTACGGCAGAAGCGATGGAGAAGGACTCATACCTGACTGTCGACTCGCGCATGGACAGGTTGGACATCACCGTAAAGTTCAGCATAAAGGAGGCGCCAGAGATCCGCTTGAATGATGTTGTTGACTCAAGCGGGCAGCCGGGTGCCAGGGAAATCCTGATTCCGCAGAAATACCTGACCATGTCCATGGGGTACACGCTGGTCGTATGGTACGAGGGCACAGTGAGCGGTAAACCAGCTGTTTCACTGACCAAGGAAGTGGGGGTGACTTTTTACTCGGCAGAACAAAGTAAAGCGCTAGCACCTCGATTAAGAGATGAAAAGGTATTCCAAAATACGCCAACCTATGACATGCACGATCACCAAGGCGATGAGATAGTTGAAATACCTATTCCTCCACTCGCCCAGGTTGGAGATAAAATTTACTGCAGTGTCGTTATTGAGCAATTCAGTGGAAAACCCGTTTTCTATATCGTGGCTTACGGGTACGCATTAACGCTCGAAGATATAGCATCAGGCAAAAAACTTGAATTTCCGATTCCTCGTGGTTGGCTGGCACGTCAAAAGCCACGTTACGAGTCAATTACTTGTCAGGCTGCCTGGATCACCAGTGGCGAGGAGCCCCAACCGCCGGCTGAAGTTGAAAATCCTGATGAAGAGACCCGGCTTCCCAGGAACGCTCTTCAAATCCAACATCGTCGTACCGCTGCTTTCATTGGGGATCAAGGCCTGGAGAATTTGCCGCCGCCCCATTTGCGGCAATCTGCGTTTTTCGACGATAAGTGGTGCCTTAACCCGCAACTCACCAAAAACGGGGGCAATGTGGACGCGCCGGAGCTGGACACGTACGCAGGTGATCAGATCTGCTTCTACGTGAGCGGCCCCGGCTACGGATCGACGTCACTTGGCTGCGTAGAAATTCAAAACGATGGAGAGCAGGCATCGGTCAAGTTGCCACGCTGTGTGATTGCCTGTTTCTTTAACAAGCCGATGGCGCTGAGCTATACCGTTCGATTTCCTAACTTGATGGGGCCTGAACCACAGTCTCCGGAGCGAGTGGTCAATGTACTTAAACCTAAACTTTCACAGTCGGAGATTGCAGAGGCGACCCACGGTAAGGTCAATCTCAATATTTTCTCTGAGGACGCAACGGCGTTTGTTCAGATAGGGGATTATGCCACCTGCGCCAATTATTGCTGGGCGTGGATCACAGGTACGCATGAGCACGGAAGTGACTATCGGTCTGATATTCTGATCAAGGAGCCTGTTACCGAGGACTGGATGAATAAAGGCGTTGAAACATTTATCCCCAGAGATAAGCTGCAAAAAATGGACGATTGCAGTGACTTTGAACTGCATTTTGCCTTTAGCTTCTGCGAAGCCTGTGATCGATCAGACGCTATTGAAGCTCCGGCTGCGAAATTCCATATCATCCAGGAAGACCTGGTGCTGCTCCCACCCACCGTCGACAAGGCGCAAGACAATGAATTGGAGCCGTGGAACGCTCGGGATGGCCTGGAAGTGACTGTCAGTTACCTGCGTATGAATGAACAACATGAGATCGCTCTATGTTGGCAGAGACCCAACGGACTCTACTGGACACTGGAGCCTCAGCGCGGCAGTCGTGAAGGCGTTGTCAAATTTCGCCTGCCTGCTGAAGCCGTGATCGAGAGCATGGGTGAAACCCCGAAGATTATTTACACCGTGACCACCACCTGTAGGGAGAAGGCCCAGATTTCATTGCCGCTGAATTTGAAGATCAATCTGCCCACACGGCTGAATGCTCCGAACGTGCTGGAGGCGACGCCTCCTGGAGTTGACCACGGTATTGTGGACTTGAAAGTCATTAACGGGAATGCCAATTCCTTCGAAAATTCGATGTGGTTTTTGCGGAAAGGGCATACATGCTGGCTGCGTGCAACGGGTACAGGTGAAAACGGCAATCCCCACACGTTTGTTGTATATGCGAACAGAGTCATCACGGAGGAGGAAGCAGCTAAAGGGGTGGCGGAGTCAGTACTGCGAACCGACCTGGATAAGCTAAAAGACAACACCAACTTGACCCTTACTTTCAGCGTGTCCACGCAGGGCAGTTCGAAGGAGAACGTGGTATGCCCACCGCGGGTGTTGACCGTGCTTGTTCCACCTAAGGTTCGTTATGAGAACTTTACAGGGCAGCCCACTCGACTCATTTCTGAGGGGGGAAGTATTAGCGTTCCGACCATGAATATATCGTTCATATCGGGCCCTGGACGAGCGGGTATTTCGACCTTTTCCGCAACGCCGGGAATGTTGGAGGGGCCTGCACTTGTGCTTGCCGATTCAAATTCAGCAACGAGTGCGCAGCGAGTACGATTGGGTCTGACCTTTACGTGTAAGCGCGTGAGGTGTGCATACACTTGGAACCATTACCCTACAACGGTTCACTTCTACAGTCCGTCAGGCGAACTTTTACGCACGGTGAGTCTAAACGGCAATCCTCTTAATGGTTGGATCGATGTCTCGGCGCCAGGAGGTTCGGTTATAGGCTATATGGAGATCCACTCTTCAGATTGGATGTATTTCGATTTCTTTACATTCTGGTTATAACTGAGCTGTTCTAGCCACTGGGGCGCCCTCGTAAGAAACGAGGGCGCCTTTCCACACAAGTCGTTCGTTTATAAACTTACTTCGGCCCCAAAATCTTCACCAACTTCTCCGGCGAAGGCGCCCCCTGCTGCTGTTGCAACCCACCCTTGTCATCCAGATAGAAAATCGCCGGCGTCGCCGACAACTCCAGTTCATCCATCAGCTTCATATTCGCATCAAGCTTGGCCTCGACCTCGGCCGGGATCTTTTCCAAGGCCTTGAGCTTGCTGCCCTTGCCGGCCGCTTCGTGCTCTTGCAGGGCTTTTTGCGGGTCTTTGGCGGCGAGCAGGGCGGCGGATTTGCCTGGGCTGTCTTCGCGGATGATGCCGACCATGATGTGGCGCAACTGCACCTTGCCGGCCTTGACCCATGGGCGGGCCTGTTCCCAGAACATGTTGCAATACGGGCAGTTGGGGTCGCTGAACAGGTAGACGGTGCGCGGCGCGTTTTTATCGCCGTCCTGGATCCAGCTGCTGTTTTCCATCTTGGCCCAGACTTCTTTGGCCATCGGCGCGTACACCAGTTTTTCCAGGGGCGCGGTGCTCAGGTCATTGCCTTGGGCGTCGTACAGGTTGCCCGCGATCACGTGTTTGCCGTCGGCGGTCAGGTACAGGGCCATGCCACGGTTCTGGTACTGGGCGGCGTAGCCGGTGAGGCCGCTGGGGGCATCGAATTTGCCGATGATCTTGGCGCCCTTGGCTTCGATCTGTTTGATCGGGGCCGGCAGGTCTTCGGCCTGGGCCAGCGCAGCGGCTAGCGTCAAAGGCAGCAGGGTCAGCAGGTGGCGGAGGCGAGGCATGTCGGTTTCCTTATCGTGGCGTTGTCGAAGGGTTCCATGGCGCGGGCCAGGCTGGCTTCGGAGAGTTCGCCCAGGTGGCTGTTGATCAGGCGCCCATCGGCTTGGTAGAACAGCGTAGTCGGCAGGGCCATGGAACCCACGGCCTGGCCGAGGCGGCCGCTGGCGTCGAACAGCACGTTGTCGAGGTTCAGGCCCTGGGTGGCCAGGTAGGTGCTGACGCTTTGCATGCTTTCGGCCTGGTTGACGAACAGGAAGGTCACGTCGGGGCGCATGCGCTGGGCGTTTTCCAGCACCGGCATTTCGCGTCGGCACGGCGGGCACCAGGTGGCCCACAGGTTGATCACCAGCGGGCCGCCCTGATAATCGGCCAGTTGCACCACTTCGCCATTGGCGTTGCGCAGGGTGATGTCCGGCAGGCGCGTGCCTTTTTCATACAGGCTCAGGGACAGGCTGGTCATGCCCCAGAACAACAGGCCGGTGATTACCCCGGCGCTGAGCGGCTTGCGCAGGGCCGGGCGACGCCAGCCGTACGCCAGCGCGCCGAGGATCAGCGCGATGATCCCGGGCCAGGCGAGAAAGCCGCCGTCACGCAGGTCGACCATCTCCACCCAGTCGTTGCTGTAATAACTCCAGTACATCAGCACAAAGCTGACCCGGGCGGCGAGCAGGCCCAGCAGAAACAGGCTGAACAGCACCGACTCCGGGTTCTCGCCGCCGCGCTTGGCCACGCGCCAGCCCACCAGGGTGGCGAGAATCAGTGCGCTGATCAGCAGGATGTGATTCAGGGCGATGGCGAAGGTGCCGATGGTCAGGGTCAACATCAGCGCGCGTCTCGGGTTTGTGTCCAGCGTTGCAGGAAGGCGGCGGCGTCTACTTCGCCGGTGATGCGTTGGGCGCGGCGTTCTTCACCGTCCGGGCCGATCCACACGAAGCTCGGTGGCCCCGGCACTTTGTAGCGGCCCAGCAGCTCGCGGCTGGCGGCGTTGTCGGCGGTGACGTCCAGGCGTAACAGGCGCACGTCTTTGAGCGCGTCCATCACCTCGGGTTTGCCGAACACCTGTTTTTCCATGATCTTGCACGACACGCACCAGTCGGCGTAGTAGTCCAACAGCACCCACTGGCCCTGGGCCTTGGCGCTGTCGAGTTGGCTTTGCAATACTGCCGGATCGCTGACCGTGGTGAAGGCATCGTGAGCGCTGGGTGCATCGGCGACCCGAGAGCCGCTGTAGACCTTCAACGGTTGCCACAGCTCATCGCTGCCACCGGCCGCACCCACCACCAGCACCGCGCCCCACAGGCCCAGCACCAGGGAACCGGCGCCAAATACCTTGGCCGCCAGGCCGGACTCACGGGCCAGCGCCCAGCCACAGTACGCCATCACCAGCGCCAAGGCGCCCCACAGGCCGATCCACAGGCTGTCGCCGACCACCGGGCGAATCATCAGCACCGCAGTGCCCAGGAACAGGAAGCCGAAGACGCCCTTGAGCACGTTCATCCAGGTGCCCGGCTTGGGCAGGAAGCGATTGCCCACGGTCACCAGCAACAACAAGGGAATGCCGATACCGATGCCCATGGCAAACAGGATCAGGCCACCGTGCAGCGCATTGCCGCTCTGGGCGATGTACAGCAGGGCGCCAGCCAGGGGCGCGGTCATGCACGGTCCCACCAGCAGGCCGGACAACGCGCCGAGCACACCGGCACCCACCAGGCTGCCACCGCTTTGCTGGCGGCTGACGTTATCGAGGCGGTCGCGCAGGAAGGCGGGCAGTTGCAATTCAAAGAAGCCGAACATCGGCAGAGCGAGCAGCACGAACAACGCCGCAAAGCTGCCGAGGATCCACGGCGTTTGCAAAAGTGCGGCAAGGTTGGCGCCGAGCAACGCGGCCATCACCCCCAAGGCGGCATATACCAGCGCCATGCACACCACGTAGCTGCCGGCCAGGGCAAAGCCACGGCGCGGGCTGGCGCCACTGCCCACCACCAGGCCGGCGAGGATCGGCAGCATCGGCAACGAGCAAGGCGCAAACGCCAACAGCAGGCCCAGGCCGAAGAACACCAGCAGGCTCCACCCCAGGCTGCGCTGCTGCAGGCCGCTGGCTAGGCTTTGATCCTGGGCTTGCGCGGTGGCGGCGACGGCCGGGTTGCCGCCCAGGTCCACGGTGATCGACTGCGGTGGATAGCACAGGCCCGCATCGGCGCAGCCCTGCCAGCCGAGCTTGACCTGGCCGGTGGTGCCGGCGGGGATCTTCACTTCCAGGCCCTGGCGATACACTTGCTGCTCGCCAAAGAACTCGTCGCTATGGGCTTCACCCTCGGGCAGCACGGGCTTTTCGGCCAGGCCGTCGAACTTCATGCGCTGCTGGTACAGGTAATAACCGTCGGCAATCTGCCAAAACAGCTGGGTTTCGCCGCTTTCAAGACGTTCGGAGGTAAAGGCGAAGGCTTTGCCCACCGGGAGGAAGTCGGGTTTGGTTTCGAAGGGGCTGCCCGGCGCTGCCTGGGCGAATCCCGCGAACAACACCAGCAGAAAGGTAAACAGATGCCGCATGGTCAAGCCTTAGTTCGATGCAAGTGAGGCACACAATGTGTGGCGTTGATTAACCGATGATTAACCACCGCTATTCTAGAGCGTAGGGATTATCCGGTGTTTCGAACTTTAGCGGCATAATGCGCGCTTAATCCGTGGCTTTTCTAATCGCGCCATCTTTCATGAAGGGTTAATCATGCACGTACTGGTCTGTGAAGACGACGAACTGATCGCCAGTGGCATCGTAGCCGGCCTGACCGCCCAGGGCTTTACCGTGGAGCGCGTGGCCACGGCCTCGGCTGCGCGGGCGATGCTCAAGGCCGCCGCCTTCGACATCATGGTGCTCGACCTTGGCTTGCCCGACGAAGACGGCCTCAAGCTGCTGCAACAACAGCGCAGCCAGGGGTTGGAGATTCCGGTGCTGATCCTCACCGCGCGCGACTCGGTGACCAACCGCGTCGACGGCCTGCAAGCCGGCGCCGACGATTACCTGCTAAAGCCCTTCGACCTGCGTGAACTCGCTGCTCGCCTGCAAACCCTGCTGCGCCGGGTGGCGGGGCGCAGCGTCAACCTGATCGAACATGGCCGCCTGGCCTATGACCCCAGCAGCCGCGAGACCTTCCTCGGCGGCCAGCCGGTAGATTTGTCCCGGCGTGAACAGGCGTTGTTGCAGGCGCTGTTGCACAACAAGGGGCGCGTACTGTCCAGCGAACAGCTCAAGGACAGCGTCTACGGCTTCAGCGACGAACTGGAAAGCAACGCCCTCAACGTGCATATCCACCACCTGCGGCGCAAGTTGGGCAACGGCATCGTCGAAACTGTCAGAGGGCTGGGCTATCGCCTGGGCACGGCTGACGGGGGAGACAACACGCCGTGATGAGCTTGCGTCTGCGCCTGACGTTCAAGCTGGGCGCCGCTTTTGTGCTGATCTGGGTGCTGGCGGCCGCCTGGATGCTCAACGATTTGCGCAACCAGATGATGTTTTCCCTCGACCAGCGCCTGGTGGCTTCGGCGCGCATGGTGGCCGGGCTCACCGAGCAGATGCCGGGCCTGGCCAGCGTCAGCGGTGGCGCGCATTTGCGCACCGAACAACTGAATGTGCCGGGCGGCATGGCCTGCCAGGTCAGTTCCTTGCGCGGCGAGATCCTGGCGCGTAGCCATACCACGCCGGAGGAAGGGCTGGAGTCGCGCCGCAGCGGTTTTCGCGACCAGATCATCGACGGTGTGGGCTGGCGCAGTTTTACCCTGTCCCGTGGCGATTTGCTGATCACCACCGCCGACCGCCAGGTGGAGCGCGAAGCCCTCAACCTGTCGATCCTGCTGGCGGCGTCGGTGCCGGTCGGCGTGGCGTTGCTGGGCTGCCTGTGCCTGCTGTGGCTGGGCATCGGCCAGAGCCTGGTGCCGCTCAACCGTATGCGTGACGCGCTGATGCGGCGCAGTGTCGACTCCCTCGAACCCTTGCAGATTCACCCGCTGCCCAGTGAACTCAAGCCGTTGCTCGACACCCAGAACCAACTGCTGCAGCGCATTGCCAAGACCATCGAGCGCGAACGTCGCCTGACCGGTGACGCCGCCCATGAACTGCGCAGCCCGTTGACCGCGATCAAGACCCACCTGCAAGTCGCGCGCATGACCGAGGGCGCGGCCCGCGACCAGTCCCTGGCGCACGCCGAGGAGGGCGCCGACCGCTTGCATCGCACCCTGGAGCAACTGTTGTTGCTGGCGCGGGTGGAAGGCAGCCTGTCGTTTGATGATGGCTTGCAATCGAGTGCCGAGGAAGTCGCCCGGTTGGCGATCCAGGATGCCAACGCCGGTGACAATTCCCGTATCGATCTGATCCTGGCGCCGGATCTCTCCCACGCTCCGGTAGAAATGCCCGTGGGCCTGGCCGTCGCGGCCTTGCGTAACCTGCTGGACAACGCCTTGCGCCATACCCCCGCCGAGACTCGCGTGGAACTGAAGGTATTTTCTACCCCGGATAACGTGGTGTTCCGCGTGCGTGACCATGGCCAGCAGATCTCCAGCGAAGACCTGCAATACCTCACCCAACGCTTCTGGCGCAATGGCAGCAGCGAAGGCTGTGGCCTGGGCCTGGCGATTGTCCAGGCGATTGTGCAACGTTGCTCCTGCTCGTTGCATTTTGACAGCCAGCCCGACGGTATGCGGGTCGACCTGGGCATGCCGTTGCGGCGCTGAACTGACTTTTCACGTGGCAAATAATTACCGTCCGCCTGAGGCTCAAGCCTTCAGGATGGCGGTAATTTTTTTGCGCTTGAACGGGCCGAATGAGTCGGCCTGAATTGAAAAGGACCGTTCTTATGTTGGTGATCGACACCAGTTTCCCCGCCAGGGATTTCAACGACCGCCGCGGCGAAACCGTGCAACAGGTGGTTTTGCACTACACCGCTTCGCCCTTTGCTTCCTCGCTACGCACCCTCACTCAAGATGGCGTCAGCGCTCACTATCTGCTGCCCGACCCTGATGAACCCAGCTACCGCGCCGCCGGTTATGAAGAACTGCGGGTGTTTCGCCTGGTGGACGAGGGCCAGCGCGCCTGGCATGCAGGCGTGAGCTATTGGGCGGGGAAGGCCGACCTCAACAGCCGCTCGATGGGCATTGAAATCGTCAACCTGGCGCGGGATGACGCGGGCGTCTTTACCTTTCCTGAATATGCACCAGCGCAGGTTGATGTATTGATTGAATTGCTTCGCGACCTGCTGGAACGTTATCCGCAGGTCGGCCCTACTGACTGGCTCGGGCATTCGGACGTGGCCTACTGGCGCAAGAGCGACCCAGGGCCTCGGCTGCCGTGGCGGGTGCTGCATGAAGTCGGCATCGGGGCCTGGTTTGATGAGTCGACCCGGGCGATGTACCAGCGCCGCTTTTGTCTCGGCTTGCCGCCGGAAGTGGAAGTGGAGCGGGCGTTTCAGCGGTATGGCTACAAGCCCGCGCAGAATCGCCAGGCCTTTGAGCAGCGTACCCGAGCGTTCCAGATGCACTTTCGGCCACTGGATTATTGTGGGTTCCTGGATGCAGAGACTTGCGCGATCTTGTATGCACTGAACGAAAAGTACCGTGGGATTTGATGCCGAGCACTGTTCAAATGTGGGTCCCCCATGTGGGAGGGGGCTTGCCTGCGAAGACGGCCTGCCAGCCGACACTGTTATACCGAGTACATATCCATTGCTGCGGTAACGGCCACTTAGGGTTCCGCTCTGACAGCGGGTCACTTTTGGAAGGACCGGAATGCCGGCCCAGCCAAAAGTAACCAAAAGGTCCTCGCCCCAAATCACTGGCGGATTACGGCCAGCGTGGTTTAACGGGGCGCCTGAGATCAAAAGCAGATCAAGAGCGGCTCGCTTCGCATCGTGGTTAGCGGTGGCTGCGGCGAACTGCATAGTCGGTAAATATCCGACCAACCTCCTAAATCCCCGTGCACCTGAAGCGTCTCCACAACAGGAAATCCGTGCGCATGCCCTTGGGCCAGACGCCAACGGATCGGCAGTTTGGTCACCATCATCAGCGTATTGAGGGATCCAGAGATGTCAGTCGCTACCAGCCGTATCGAAGACGCCCCGGTGCAGGCCGCGGAAACGCTCTATCAGTTTGACGAAAGCCCGCTGCTGGCCCGTCAGCGCCAGCAGGAATCCAACGCCCGCAGCTACCCACGGCGCATTCCCCTGGCGCTCAAGCGCGCCAAGGGCATTTACGTGGAAGACGTGGAGGGGCGCCGGTTCATCGATTGCCTGGCCGGTGCCGGCACCCTGGCGCTGGGGCATAACCACCCGGTGGTGATCCAGGCCATCCAGCAAGTGTTGAGCGACGAACTGCCCCTGCACACCCTGGACCTGACTACGCCGGTCAAGGATCAATTCGTGCAGGACCTGTTCGGTTTGCTGCCCTCGGAACTGGCGCGGGAAGCCAAAATCCAGTTCTGCGGCCCCACCGGTACCGATGCGGTGGAAGCCGCGTTGAAGCTGGTGCGCACCGCCACCGGGCGCAGCACCGTGCTGTCGTTCCAGGGCGGCTATCACGGCATGAGCCAGGGCGCGCTGAGTCTGATGGGCAGCCTGGGGCCGAAGAAACCCTTGGGCGCATTGCTCGGCAACGGGGTGCAATTCCTGCCATTCCCGTATGACTACCGTTGCCCGTTTGGGCTGGGTGGCGCCGAAGGTGTGCGGGTCAACCTGCATTACCTGGAAAACCTGCTCAACGACCCGGAAGCCGGCGTGTTGCTGCCGGCGGCGGTGATTGTCGAAGTGGTCCAGGGTGAGGGCGGTGTGATCCCGGCGGACCTCGACTGGCTGCGTGGCCTGCGCCGTATCACCGCGCAAGCGGGGGTGGCGTTGATCGTCGATGAAATCCAGAGTGGCTTTGGGCGTACCGGCAAAATGTTTGCCTTCGAACACGCTGGCATCATC